>NZ_JBSFLI010000022.1:0-7197 GCF_053598955.1 Streptomyces sp. NPDC001056
AGCGCGTCCCGGCCGCACCACAGGGAGTAGGCGTTGTTCCACTCCTCGGCCTTGTCGTTGTCGATGAGCGTGAGCTTGAGGCCGTACTTCTCCTCGAACTCGGCCTTGCGCGCGTACACGGCCTCCTTGCGGTAGCCGACGATGACCGCGACCTCGGTCAGACCGATCTCCGCGAAGTTGCCGAGGGTCAGGTCCAGGACAGAGACGGCCTCGGGCCCGTCCTCCGCGCCGACCGGCACCAGGGCCTTGGGCAGGGTGTCCGTGTAGGGGCGCAGACGCCGTCCGGCGCCGGCCGCCAGCACGAGGCCTATCATCGCGGTTCTCTCCTTCGGTTCAGGGTCGCGGGCCGGGGACGCGGTGCCCCGGCCCGCTGGAAAAAGCAGGTGCGGCCCTCTCCTCGCGGACAGGACCGCACCCCGACGCGCCGGTGACCGGTCAGTCGACCGAGGTCGGCTGCTTGGTCGCCGCGGCCTTCTTCGCCGCTGCCGTCTTCGTGGCCGCGGCCTTCTTGGCCGTCGTCTTCTTCGCGGCGGTCTTCTTGGCGGCGGTCTTCTTGGCCGCCGTCTTCTTGGTGGCCGCCTTCTTCGCCGTGGCCTTCTTGGCCGCCTTGCGGGCGGTCTTCTTGGCCGGGGCCGCGGCCTCCTCGACGGAGGCCTCCTCGGCGGGAACCTCTCCGGCGGGTGCCTCCACGGAAGCCTCCGCGGCCGCCTCGCTCGCGGCCGCCGGGACGACCACGACGGCCGTCTCCTCGGGCGCGGTCGGCGCGGCGGCCTGCCGCACGGCACGGCGGCGCGGACGGGCCGGGGCGGCGCTCTCGGCGGGCGCCGGCGCCTCCTCCACGGCGGGCTCCGCCACCGGGGCCGCGGGCGCGGTCTCGGCGACGGTCACCACGGTGGCCTCGGCACCCGCGGGGGAACCCGCCGGCGCGGACACCTTCCGGGTCGCCCGACGGCGCGTACGGCCCTTCGGCGCGGCTTCCTCGGCGGCCTCGGCGACCTCGGGCGCCGGGACCACCTGGTCCTCGGCGGCCACGGGCCCGGCCAGCGCCTCGGCGGCCGGCTCCGGCCGCACCGGGCGCGCCGCCGCCTCTTCGGCGGTGACGTCCTGGGCGGTCGGCTCGACGGCCTCTTCGCTGTCCTTCGCCCTGGCGGCGGCCTTCCGGGCAGGCCTCTCCGCCTTCGGCGCGCCCGCCGGGGCCGATACGCGACGGCTCGCCCGGCGGCGGACACGGCCGCGGCCGGCTGCCGCCTCCGCCTCGGCGACGCTGCTGTACAGCTCCTCGTCCGGCGCGAACTCCGGGGCCGCGAGGGCGACCGGCGCGGCGATCTCGGCGGCCACCTCGGCGGCGGTCTCGATCTCCGGCTCGACGGCCTCGCCGGTCTCCACGGCGACCGCGGCGGTCTCGTGCACGTGCTCGTGCGGCTGCTCCTGCCCCTCGCCGCCACGGCCGCGCTTCTTGCGCTTGCCGCCGCCACCGCCGCCGGAGCCGGGCTGCTCCAGGTGGACGATGACACCACGGCCGTTGCAGTGCACACAGGTCTCGGAGAAGGACTCCAGCAGACCCTGGCCGACCCGCTTACGGGTCATCTGCACCAGGCCCAGCGAGGTCACCTCGGCCACCTGGTGCTTCGTCCGGTCGCGGCCCAGGCACTCCAGCAGGCGGCGCAGCACCAGGTCGCGGTTGGACTCCAGGACCATGTCGATGAAGTCGATCACGATGATGCCGCCGAGGTCGCGCAGCCGCAGCTGGCGCACGATCTCCTCCGCCGCCTCCAGGTTGTTCCTGGTGACCGTCTCCTCCAGGTTGCCGCCCTGGCCGGTGAACTTGCCGGTGTTGACGTCGATGACGACCATCGCCTCGGTCCGGTCGATCACCAGCGAACCGCCGCTGGGCAGCCAGACCTTGCGGTCCAGCGCCTTGGCGAGCTGCTCGTCGATCCGGTAGGTGGCGAAGGCGTCGACCTCGGAGGTCCACTTCGACAGGCGGCCCGCCAGGTCCGGCGCGACGTGCGCGACGTACCCGTGGATCGTCTGCCAGGCGTCGTCACCGCTGACGATGACCTTGGAGAAGTCCTCGTTGAAGATGTCGCGCACGACCCGGACGGTCATGTCCGGCTCGCCGTACAGCAGCGTCGGGGCGTTGCCGCTCTTGGCCTTCTTCTGGATGTCCTCCCACTGCGCCTGGAGCCGCTCGACGTCGCGGCGCAGCTCGTCCTCGCTCGCGCCCTCGGCGGCGGTGCGCACGATGACGCCCGCGTCCTCGGGGACGATCTTCTTGAGGATGGTCTTCAGCCGGGCCCGCTCGGTGTCGGGCAGCTTGCGGCTGATGCCGGTCATGGAGCCCTCGGGCACGTACACGAGGTAGCGGCCCGGCAGGGAGACCTGGCTGGTCAGCCGCGCGCCCTTGTGCCCGATCGGGTCCTTGGTGACCTGGACGAGCACGGACTGCCCGGACTTGAGGGCGGTCTCGATGCGCCGCGGGCCGTTGCCCATGCCCAGCGCCTCGAAGTTGACCTCACCGGCGTACAGGACGGCGTTGCGGCCCTTGCCGATGTCGATGAAGGCGGCCTCCATCGACGGCAGCACGTTCTGCACCTTGCCGAGGTAGACGTTTCCGACGTACGAGGTCGACTGCTCCTTGTTGACGTAGTGCTCCACGAGCACGTTGTCCTCAAGGACGCCGATCTGGGTGCGCTCGCCGTGCTGGCGCACGACCATCACGCGCTCGACGGCCTCACGGCGGGCCAGGAACTCGGCCTCGGTGATGATCGGGACGCGGCGGCGGCCCTGCTCACGGCCCTCGCGGCGGCGCTGCTTCTTGGCCTCCAGACGGGTCGAGCCCTTGATGGACTGCACCTCGTCGGACGGCTCGCTCTGCTTGCGCGGCTCGCGGACCTTGACGACCGTGCGCTCCGGGTCGTCGGAGGACGGCTCGGTGTCCATGGAGGTGTCACCGGCGCGACGACGGCGGCGACGACGGCGACGGCTGCCCGCGCTGGAGCCACCGGACTCCTCGCCGCGCGCCTCCTCGTCGTCCTCTTCCTCCTGCTCGGCGGTGTCCTCGGCGTCCTGCTCGGCCTGCTCGGCGGCCAGTTCCTCGGTACCGTCCTCGGCGCCCTCGCCCTCGGCGGCGTCCCCGCGGCGACGGCGGCGGCCGCCCCGGCGGCGACGGCGGCGGGAGGACGACTCCTCGTAGCCCTCGGCGTCCTCGCCCTCGCCCTCGCCCTCGGCGCTCTCGGGCTCTTCTTCCTCGTCCTCGGCGACGGCCTCGGCGGCCGGGGCCTCCTCGACGCGCTCGGCGCGGCGGCGACGGCGACGGCGCGAGCCGGTCTCGGCACGCTCCTCGGCGTACTCCGCGCTCTCCTCGGGCTCCGCGGGCTCCGCCACCTCCACGGCCTCGGCCGCGGCCTCGGCGGCGGCGCGCTCCGGGGTCTGGAAGCGCGGTTCGGCGAACACCGGCGCCTGGAAGACGGCGACGGCCGGACGCGCGGGCCGGCGCGAGCCCTCCTCGGCCTCGGCGGCGCGCGCGGGCTCGGAGAACCCGGACGCGGGGCGCACGGCCCGGCGCCGGGCCCGACGCGGGGCGGCGCTCTCGGCGGCCCCGGACGCCTCGGCGGCGGCCGGCACGCTTTCGGCGGCCGCCGCGGGCTCGGTGGTGTGCGTGGTGACGGGAACCTCCGGGGTGTGCGCGGCCTCGGCAGCGGGGGTGCTCTCGGGCACGGTGACCCGGCGGGTGGCGCGACGGCGGGTGCGACGCGGGGCGGCGTCCTCGTCCGTGACCTCGACGGCGGACTCGGCGACCGGGACCTCGGCGACCGGGACCTCGGCGACCGGGGCCTCGGCGGCGACCGGCGTCTCCTCGGCGGCCTTCGGCACGCCGGCGGGCGCGGAGGCCCGGCGGGTGGCGCGACGGCGCGGACGGGCGGGGGCGGCCTCGGCGGCGGGCTCCTCGTCGGCCGTCACGGCCTCGGCGGCGTCCTCGACCGTGGCCCGGACGACGGTCTCGGTGGCCTCGGCGGACTCGGGCGAGCCGACGGGCGCGGAGACGCGGCGGGTGGCCCGGCGGCGGGGACGGGCGGCGGGAACGGCCTCTTCCGTCCCGGGGGCGGCCTCGGCGGCGGCCGGTACGACGGCCTCGGCGCTCCCCACGGCCTCGGCGACCTCGGCGGGCGCGGACGCACGACGCGTGGCGCGACGGCGCGGACGCGCGGCGGGCACCTCCTCGACCGTCTCGGCCCCGGCGGCAGCGGTCTCGGCGGCCGGTACGACGGCCTCGGCGCTCTCCACGGCCTCGGCGACCTCGGCGACGGGCGCGGCGGCCCGGCGGGTGGTGCGACGGCGGGGACGCGCGGCGGGCGCCTCCCCCTCGGCCGGGGCCTCTGCGGCGACGGCCTCCGCCTCGACCGCGCTCGGCGTCGCGACGCTGCGCGTGGCCCGGCGGCGTGCGCGACGCGGGGCGGCGTCCTCGCCGACGACGACCTCGCCGCCCTCGGCGACCTCGGCGGCCGGGGCCGGCGCGACGGTCTCCGCCGCCTCGGTGGCGGCGGGCGCGCCGGCGGGCGCCGACGCACGACGCGTGGCGCGACGGCGCGGACGCGCGGCGGGGGCGGCCTCCTCGGCCGCCTGGGCCGCCGCGGCCTCCTCCGTCTCCACGGCCGTGGCCGCGGCGGCGGCCTCCTCGGCCTCGACCGCCTCGTCGGTCTCCTCCGTCTCCGCGGCCGGTATGGCCGGGACGGTGACCTCGGCGGGCGCCTCCGCCGCGACGGGCGGACCCGCGGGTCGAGAAGCGGCACGGCGACGCCTGCGCGGCGGCAGGGTGTCGCTCGGTGTGTTCAGTTCGGAACCCTCGTTGGGTTCGGTCGGCTCAAGCATGCGGGCGGTTCTCCCGTCAGGCTCCCGGGCGCCGCGCCTGGTCCGGCACCGGCCCGAAGGGGGCCGTCCACCGGTGACGTCCGCGGCCCGCGCGATGCGCGGTGGCCGCCGTCCGGGGCGCGGGCGCCGCACGGGAGCACTCTGTGTCCTGTCTCGCCGGTTCCGTACGCCTTGTCGGTACGGCCTGGCGAAAGTCTTCTGGTCGGTGCGCTGCCCGACCCAGGTGGCTCCCGAGTACAAGGGCGGCGCTACGACGTCCGTCCTACGCGGGACCTTCCGGCGCCGTCGCGGCGGCAGGCTGCGCGGCCGTCAGGGCCTTGGCTGCCTCGCGGTCGGGCGCGAGCGGGTCGGTCACCGTGCCGGTCTCTTCATCGAACAGCCCCTGCGCCAGCCTGGTCACCGCTGCGGGCACCGGCGGCGCCAGGTCGGCCACGGCGCGGAGACCGGACAGGACGTCGTCGGGTCGTACGGCAGGCGTCACGTGCCGAACAACCAGCCGCAGTATCGCACAGGGCTGGTCGGTCGGCCCATCAGCCGGTGCACCGTGTGCCACGAGGCTCGCCACGGCCGGGCGGGCGTCGAAGGTGCGCACACCGTTCTTGGTCATGCGCTGCACCTCGACGGACCCGGCCCCGTTGAAGGCCTCGACCGCGCGCTCGGCGTCGGCCGGATCGACTCCGGCGAGCCTGAGCTCCCAGACGGAGGCCGTCAGCCGGTCGGCGAGACCCGAGGTGTGCGCCTCGACCGCGTCGACGATGTCGAGCCCGGTGGGCAGCGACTCGTCGAGGAGGACGCGCAGTTTCCCGGGGTCGCGCGACGCGGTGAGCGCGATCTCCAAGTACTCCGCCTCACTGCCGGTGCCGGTGGGTGCGGCATTGGCATACGAGACCTTCGGGTGCGGCGTGAATCCGGCCGAGTACGCCATGGGCACCTCGGCACGGCGCAGCGCACGCTCGAAGGCGCGCTGGAAGTCTCGGTGGCTGGTGAACCTCAGGCGGCCGCGCTTGGTGTAGCGCAGTCGGATGCGCTGCACCGCGGGTGCGGGCGGCGGGCCTTCGGGCTGTCGCTTGCCCAGTGTCCTGTCCTTCGTGAGAGCGGTTGTACTCCTACCAAGAGTACGTGCCGCGGGACGCGGAGGTTCCCGTCGTGTCGACGCGGGCGGGACGGGGAGCGCCGGTTACCCTTCACAGCCACCCCTTTGATCATTTTGCCCGCTTCTGAACGATCCCCGGAGGGTACGACGGCGGAGAACCGCGGCCGGCGCCTGCTCAGGGCCCTCACCTTCTGGCTGCGTCCTGCGTTCACACTGCGGGTGCTGAGCCGGTTCCAGCGGATCGCGGGCTTCGACCGCTCCATGGCCCTGGCCTCCAGCGCCCTGACCGCGCTGGTGCCGCTGGCGATCCTGGCCGCGGCGGTGCTGACCAGCGTCGGTTCGTACGACATCGCGCAGCACCTCGTCTCGCGCTACGGCCTGACGGGCGAGGGCGCCGCGGCGGTCGAGTCGCTCTTCGCCCCCGAACAGGAGAAGGCGGACGTCAGCGTCGTCGGTGTGCTGTTCCTGGCGGTCTCGGCACTGAGTTTCACCCGAGCCCTGCAACGCCTGTTCGAGCAGACGTGGGAGCTGAGGTCCCTCAGCGTGCGCAACACCCGCAACGGCTTCGGCTGGCTGCTTTCCGGCGCCTGCTACATGGCGGCCAGCAGCCTGGTCCACGCCCTGCCGGGCGGGGGCCGGGCGCATCTGGTCAGCGTGGCCGCGGAAGTGCCGGTGACGGCGGTCTTCCTCGTCTGGAGCGGCGTCCTGCTGTCCGCCCGCCGCGTCGCCTGGCGCGATCTGATCCCCTTCGGCATCACGGGCGCCGTGGCCACCGGCCTCTACTCCGTGGGCGCGACGCTCTACCTCCCCCACCTCTTCAACACCTCCGCCCAGCGCTACGGCGTCGTCGGCGCCGTCTTCGCCATGATCTCCGCCCTCTTCGCGGTCATGCTCTGCGTCGTCGGCGCCTCGGTCGTCGGCCGCGAGATCCGCGACGAACTCACCCGCATCTCCCACGGCGAACGCACCCCCGACGACGAGGTCCGCCGTCAGTGGGACGCCATGGTCGACCAGGCACGCTCACGCTGGCGCACGGCCCGTGGCCAGGTCACCCGCCGGCACTCCGAGCGCCCGCCGGACGACTGAGCCGCCCGGACCGCGCCACCTGGTCGGATCTCCCGAGGAACCTCCGCCCGGGCCCGAAAACAAGACCCGGGCAGGGTTCCCCTCGCTCATCCGCCGTCTGCGGTCACTCGCTCGGCTGCTCGGTCGGCGTGGCCGGTGCCTCCGTG
>NZ_JBSFLI010000022.1:7293-44483 GCF_053598955.1 Streptomyces sp. NPDC001056
CGTGGTCGGCGGCGCGGTCGGCGTGGCCGGCGCTTCCGTGGTCGGCGGCGCGGTCGGCGTGGCCGGCGCTTCCGTGGTCGGCGGCGCGGTCGGCGTGGCCGGCGCTTCCGTGGTCGGCGGCGCGGTCGGCGTGGTGGGCGTGGTGGGCGTCGTCGGCGCGGTGGGCGTCGTCGGCGTGGTGGGCGTGGTGGGCGTCGTCGGCGCGGTGGGCGTCGTCGGCGTGGTGGGCGTCGTCGGCGTCGTCGGCGCGGTGGGCGTCGTCGGCGTCGTCGGCGTGGTGGGGCCCGGATGAATCGGCGGCACCGGCGGCAGGCTGTTCACCACGATGATGGTCGTGCCCTGGGGAGGCGAGGTGACCACGACGTAGACGACGCGGTCTTTCACCCGTCGAACACAGTGCCACCTGTGCCGCTCGTTGCGGACCTTGTAGCAGACCAGCTTGTCGGGCAGAGCCGGTGCGACGTGCGAGGTCCGCGGTGACGCGCCGACGTCGCTCGCGGAGATCCCCCAGGCCCCCAAGGCCAGGCAGGACGAGGCTGTCACCGCGACACCGATGTTCCGGAAGAGCCGCTTGGCCATGCTGCTCACCCCAATCTCGGACCAATCTGGACTGCGCCCGTCAAGGGCGCCGGCAGGGCGACATCCCCCGCCGCACACCCAAGCGTCAGTCCGCGCCCAGCGGAGAACCAGGGGCAAAAACAACCGGCCGGCTGGGCAGAACTACCCCTCTTCCGCCAGCTCTCCGACCGCTCCCTGCTGCAATGCCAGCCGCGTGAGGTCAGCCCTGCGACGGAAACCCGTCTTGCTTCCGAGCCGGTCGAGATGGGAATGGACCGTGTGCTCGCTGATATTCAGCTTGGAGGCGATCTCGCGGTCGGTGGCACCGCTCGCGACGAGTTCCAGAATCTGCCTCTCCCGATCCGTGATGCGGAGATTCCGCCCGTGCGGATTCCCGCCGTCGAAAACGGTGGAGAAATAACTGCGACCGGACGCGACGGCACGGATCGCCGTCAACAACTCCGCCTCCCCGATGTGTTGGCTGAGACAGCCGCGAGCACCTGCCTCGATGAAGAGGAGGAGATCGGTCTCCGCCGCGGAAGGCGTCAGCACGACGACCTTGTGCCCCCGCTCATGAAACTTCGTGACCAGCTTGCACGTGTCCCTGACAGACGCCTGTGTATGGAGCAGGACGACGTCTGCGCCCCCCGCCTCGGAACGCTGCGGATCCGAGTGGCCGGCGGAGGACACCTTCTCCAGGTCTGGCGCACTGTCGAGCACGTGTGAAAGGCCGTGCCGAAGAATCGGACCGTCGGAAATGATCGCTACATACGTCGGTTGTGCGCTCATCAAGGTTCCCGTGGATAGGGGCACTGACCATGCGGGGACCGCGGGCCTGGCGACTCGACCGCGTCACCCCAAGAGTCGCCGCTGTGCGGCTCACCGGCATGTTGCCCTAGCCCATCCGGGACATGGAGAAGCCCATGGCCGCCGACGCGGCCACCGCCTCCTCCTCGCCCCCCGCCGGCGCCTCACCCACCGATCGAGCGCCTCGTCACCTCAGTGCGCGTGACCACTCGAAGCCGGCGCCGGCCCCGCGTTCTTGACCGTCAGCGGCAGCAACTTCTTGCCGGTCGGGCCGATTTGGATGTGCGTGTCCATCTGCGGGCAGACGCCGCAGTCGAAGCAGGGGGTCCAGCGGCAGTCCTCGACCTCGGTCTCGTCGAGGGCGTCCTGCCAGTCCTCCCAGAGCCAGTCCTTGTCGAGCCCGGAGTCGAGGTGGTCCCAGGGGAGGACCTCCTCGTAGGTGCGCTCGCGGGTGGTGTACCAGTCGACGTCGACGCCGTGGCCGGCGAGGGCCTTGTCGGCGCAGGCCATCCAGCGGTCGTAGGAGAAGTGCTCGCGCCAGCCGTCGAAGCGGCCGCCGTCCTCGTAGACGGCGCGGATGACGTCGCCCACGCGGCGGTCGCCGCGGGAGAGCAGGCCCTCCACGATGCCGGGCTTGCCGTCGTGGTAGCGGAAGCCGATGGAGCGGCCGTACTTCTTGTCGCCGCGGATCTTGTCGCGCAGCTTCTCCAGGCGCGCGTCCGTCTCCTCCGCCGACAGCTGCGGGGCCCACTGGAAGGGGGTGTGGGGCTTGGGGACGAAGCCGCCGATCGACACCGTGCAGCGGATGTCGTTCGAGCGGGAGACCTCGCGGCCCTTCTGGATGACGTGGGTCGCCATGTCGGCGATCTGAAGGACGTCCTCGTCGGTCTCCGTGGGCAGGCCGCACATGAAGTACAGCTTCACCTGGCGCCAGCCGTTGCCGTAGGCCGTGGCGACCGTACGGATCAGGTCCTCCTCCGAGACCATCTTGTTGATGACCTTGCGCATGCGCTCGGAGCCGCCCTCGGGGGCGAAGGTCAGGCCGGAGCGGCGGCCGTTGCGGGTCAGCTCGTTGGCCAGGTCGACGTTGAAGGCGTCGACACGGGTGGAGGGCAGCGAGAGGCCGATCTTGTCGTCCGTGTAGCGGTCCGCCAGGCCCTTGGCGATGTCGCCGATCTCCGAGTGGTCCGCCGAGGACAGGGACAGCAGGCCGACCTCTTCGAAGCCGGTGGCCTTCAGGCCCTTGTCGACCATGTCGCCGATGCCCGTGATCGAGCGCTCGCGCACCGGGCGGGTGATCATGCCCGCCTGGCAGAAGCGGCAGCCGCGGGTGCAGCCGCGGAAGATCTCCACCGACATGCGCTCGTGGACCGTCTCGGCCAGCGGGACGAGGGGCTGCTTGGGGTACGGCCACTCGTCCAGGTCCATGACGGTGTGCTTGGAGACCCGCCACGGCACACCCGACCTGTTCGGGACGACGCGGCCGATACGGCCGTCGGGCAGGTACTCGACGTCGTAGAACGCCGGGACGTACACCGAGCCCGTCCTCGCCAGCCGGAAGAGGACCTCCTCGCGGCCGCCCGGGCGGCCCTCGGCCTTCCACTCCCGGATGATCCGGGTCATGTCGAGGACGGCCTGCTCGCCGTCGCCGATGATCGCCGCGTCGATGAAGTCGGCGATCGGCTCCGGGTTGAAGGCGGCGTGGCCGCCGGCCAGGACGATCGGGTCGTCGTCGGTGCGGTCCCGGGACTCCAGCGGGATGCCGGCCAGGTCCAGCGCGGTGAGCATGTTCGTGTAGCCCAGCTCCGTGGAGAAGCTGAGGCCGAACACGTCGAAGGCCTTCACCGGGCGGTGGCTGTCGACCGTGAACTGCGGGACGCGGTGCTCACGCATCAGCGCCTCCAGGTCCGGCCACACGCTGTAGGTGCGCTCGGCGAGGACGCCGTTCTGCTCGTTGAGCACCTCGTAGAGGATCATGACGCCCTGGTTGGGCAGACCGACCTCGTAAGCGTCCGGGTACATGAGCGCCCAGCGGACGTCGCACTCGTCCCAGTCCTTGACGGTGGAGTTGAGTTCTCCGCCTACGTACTGGATGGGCTTCTGCACGTGCGGGAGCAGAGCTTCGAGCTGCGGGAAAACCGACTCGACAGGCATCTCGCGAACCTTCATGAGCTGACAGGGGTGACCATCCAGCCTAACCTGCCCGCGGGCCGCTTCCGAACGGTCAGCCGAGCGAGCGGCTCCGGGCCTTCCGCCACCGCTCGGGCAGCTCGGCCTCCGCGGCCGCCGCCCGTGCCTCCTCCCTGGCGTACAGCACCCCGTACGGGAACGCGCTCTCCCCCGCCGCGTGGGCCACCGCGGCCAGCTCGCGCAGGGTGCGGCGGGCCATGACGCTGTCCTGGTGGTCGCCGAGGAGGGTGGTGAGGGACTTCATGGCGGCGGTGAGGTCGCGGGCGGGGGTGCCGAGGGCGGAAGTGGCGGCCTCGGCGGCGTAACGGGTGCGCTTGGCCTTCTTGCGGGCCTCGTGCAGGGCGAGGTCGCGGTCTTCGCCGGGTGGGAGGCCCAGGGCCCGCTCGATCAGGGTGGTGAGCCGCGCCAGGTCCTTCTCCACGGCCTTGCCGAGCACCTTCTTCGGGTTCCGCGCCGCCGCCTTGCGCAGCGGCGGGTCGGCGAGCAGGGCGTCCAGGGTGTTCAGGAGGGCGAGGTGGCGGGAGGAGTCGAGGACGCCGGTGAGGTGGGCGTGGGCGCCGGCGCCCCGGGCGGCAGCCCAGGACGCGAGGCGCTCGTGGGCCGGGCCGGTGCCCAGGTCGGGCGGCAGGGCGTCGAGGGCCGTGGTCAGGCGTTCGGCCAGCACCTCCTGGTCGCGGTCGATGCCCAGCTCGCCCGCCAGCCACTTCAGCTCGACGGCGATCGGGTCGGTGACGGCGCGGTCGAGGACGCTGCGGAAGGTGCGCAGGGCGCCGCGGGCGCGGCGGGTGGCGACCCGCATCCGGTGCACGGCGTCGGGGGTGTCGAGGCGGACGGCGGGGTCGAGGGCGACCAGGGCGTCCCGCTGGGCGCGGAGGTAGGCGAGCACGTGGTCGCCCGCGGTGACGGGCTTCGCCGGCTCGACGGGTTTGCGGTGGAATCCGGTGCGTTCCAGGGCGCGGGCCAGTTTGGAGGGCGAGGCGGACGGTCGTACGCCGGCCCTGGCCAGCCGCTTCTCCACCTGGTCGAGGAAGGCCGGGTCTCCCCCGTCGGCCAGTTCCACCTCGATCTCGGTCCACTGGACGGTGCCGCCCTCGCCGGTGAGCCGCTCGGCGGTCACGGCGTCCACGCTCGCCTCGGCCAGCAGGGCGCCGTGCTCGTCCACCAGATGGCGCACGTCCCGGGCGGAGCGCAGCCGCACCAGCGGGACCAGCTGGGCCTCCCGGACGCGGGAGCGGACCAGCGCGGCGAGTTCCTCGGGGAGGGTGTCGGACAGGGGGGCCCGGATCTCGTCGCGGACACCGGGGGCGACCGGGAGCTTGAGGTGCCAGCCGGCGTCGGAGCCTCCGGTGCGGCGGCGCAGGGTGAGGGAGGCGGCGGCGAGGCGTTGGTCGGCGGTGTCGTAATAGGTGGCGTCCAGCTCGACCAGGCCCTTGTCGAGTACGGCCGCCACCCCTCCGACGCCGGTCAGGTCGGGCAGCCCGCTGTCCTCGGATTCGTACTTGCGCTCGATCTCGCGTTTCGTCTCCGCCATGAGGTGAATCTAGTGCGCGGCGGGCCGGGACGGCAGAGGGCGCCCGAGGTGCTGGGCGGGAAAAGTCCCGCCCAGCACCCGGTGGACCGACCGGACGCCCCGGGCCCGGGGGACGGGCTTACGCCGACATCGGCCGCTGCACCTTGATCGACTGGAGCAGTCCCACGGCCACCCAGACCGCGAACATCGATGATCCGCCGTACGACACGAAGGGCAGCGGCAGACCGGTGACCGGCATGATGCCGAGGGTCATGCCGATGTTCTCGAACGCCTGGAAGGCGAACCAGGTCACGATGCCCGCGGCGACGATGGTGCCGTACAGCTCGGTGGAGTCACGGGCGATCCGGCAGGCCCGCCACAGGATGACGCCGATCAGGAAGATGATGAAACCGGCGCCCAGGAAGCCCAGTTCCTCGCCCGCGACCGTGAAGACGAAGTCGGTCTGCTGCTCGGGCACGAACTGGCCGGTGGTCTGCGAGCCGTGGAAGAGCCCGGCGCCGGTCAGGCCGCCGGAGCCGATGGCGATGCGGGCCTGGTTGGTGTTGTAGCCGACGCCGGCCGGGTCCAGGTCCGGGTTGGCGAAGGCCGCGAAGCGGTTGATCTGGTACTGGTCCAGGATGTGCAGCTGCCAGATGGCGACGCAGCCGATCACCCCGGCGGCGAGCAGCCCGAACACCCAGCGGTTGGAGGAGCCGGAGGCGAGCAGCACGCCCAGGATGATGGCCACCATGGCCAGCACCGAGCCGAGGTCCGGCATCAGCAGCAGGATCATGCAGGGCACGGCGGCGAGTCCGAGTGCCTGCGCCACGGTGCGGTGGTCCGGGTACGGCTTGTCGCCCGCGTCCACCCGCGCGGACAGCAGCATCGCCATGCCGAGGATGATCGCGACCTTGAGGAACTCGGCGGGCTGGATGGAGAAGCCGCCGATCACGATCCAGTTCCGCTGGCCGTTGATGGTGGCGCCGAGCGGGGTGAGGACCACCAGGGCGAGCAGGACGGAGGCGCCGTAGAGGATCGGCACCGCGTTGCGCAGGGCGCGGTGGCCCAGCCAGAGGGTGCCGATCATCAGGGCGAACCCGATGCCCAGGTTCATCAGGTGTCGTTCCAGGAAGAAGTAGGGGTCTCCCTGGTTGATCTCGGTGCGGTTGCGGGTCGCCGAGAAGACCAGCAGCGAGCCCATCAGCGACAGGGCGATCGCGGCCAGCAGTATCGGCCAGTCCAGGCGCCGGGTCAGCGAGTCGCGGGCGAAGAGCCTGGTCCAGCCGGCCCGCGCGGGTCCGTACCCGGAGACGGAGAAGCTGTTCGCGCCGGTCATGAGGGCATCCTCCGGCTTCCCCGCTTCCGGCGTGGCCGCCTTCGGGTGTTGCTGTTGCCGTTGGTGGTCGGGGCGGTGGTGGCGGGCTGCTGGTCGCCGCCGTTGCTCGGGTTGTCCTTCTGGGAGGCCTCGGTGTCCTTCGCCGGGTCGCCGGGGACCGGCTGCGCGACGATGGTGCCGTCCGTGCGGACCTTCGGCAGGGTCTGCTGCGGCTCGGGCAGCAGCGCCTTCTTGTTGTCGACGGAGCCGTCGCCCTGGACGCCGTAGAGCGCGCTGTAGATGTTGCGCACGGCCTCACCGGAGGCGCCGGAACCCGTACCGGCCTGGGCGATCGTCATGATCACCGTGTAGTCCTTGGAGTAGGTGGCCATCCAGGAGGTGGTCTGCTTGCCGTAGACCTCCGCCGTACCGGTCTTGCCGTGCAGCGGGATCTTGTCCTGGGGCCAGCCGCTGAACTTCCAGGCCGCCGTGCCGCGGGTGATGACGCCCGCGAAGGCGTCGTCCATGCCCTTGAGGGTGGCCTGGGTGACCGGCAGCCTGCGCTGCACCCTGGGCTTGATCTCCTGGACGGTCTTGCCGTCGGGGCTCACGATCGCCTTGCCGATGGTCGGGGCGTACTCGGTGCCGCCGTTGGCGACGGCGCCGTAGATCATCGCCTCCTGGATCGGCGTGACGAGGGTGTCGCCCTGGCCGATGGAGTAGTTGATCTCGTCACCCTCGCGCATCTTGTTGCCTTCGAGGCAGTTCTCGTAGGCGATCTTCTCGACGTAACTGCCGTCCTTCTTGCCGGTCTTGCACCAGGAGTCCTTGTTGGCCTTCCAGTAGTCCAGCTTCCACTGACGGTCGGGGACGCGGCCGCCCAGTTCGTTCGGCAGGTCGACGCCGGTCGGCTTGCCGAGGCCGAACTGGTGGGCGGTCTTGAAGAAGAAGTCCTTCGGCTGGCCCTTCTTGGGGTTGATGCCGCCGTCCTTCTTCCACTCCCGGTCGGCGAGTCCGTAGAAGACGGTGTCGCAGGAGACCTCCAGGGCGCGGCCCAGCGAGATGTCGCCGAAGTTCTCGCCCTCGAAGTTCTTGAAGACCTGGTTGCCCACCCGGTAGTCACTGGTGCACGGGTAGCCGCCGTCCCACGCGTAGCCCGCCTGGACCGCGGCGGCCGTGGAGACCACCTTGAAGGTCGAGCCGGGCGCGGCCTGACCCTGTATGGCCCGGTTGAGCAGCGGGTAGTCGGAGTTCTTGCCGGTGAGGGCCTGGTAGTCCTTGGCGGAGATGCCGCCCACCCACGCGTTCGGGTCGTAGGTGGGGGCGGAGGCCATGGCGACGATGCGGCCGGTCTTGGCCTCCATCACGACGACGGCGCCGGAGTCGGCCTTGTAGTTCTCGCCGGTGATGGTGTCGAACTGCTGGCGGGCGACCTTCATCGCCTTGTCCAGTTCGTACTCCGCGACGCGCTGGACGCGGGAGTCGATGCTGGTGACCAGGTTCGAACCGGGCTCGGCGGCGTCCGACTTGGCCTTGCCGATGACCCGGCCGAGGTTGTCCACCTCGTACCGTGTCACGCCGGCCTTGCCGCGCAGCTCCTTGTCGTACTGCCGCTCCAGGCCGGAGCGGCCGACCATGTCCGAGCGCAGGTAGGGGGAGCTGGTGTCCTTGGCCTTCTGGATCTCGTCGTCGGTGACCGGGGAGAGGTAGCCGAGGACCTGCGCGGTGTTGGACTTGCCGGGGCCCGGGTAGCGGCGCACGGCCTCGGGCTCGGCGGTGATGCCGGGGAAGTCCTCGGAGCGCTCGCGGATCTGCAGGGCCTGGCGGGGCGTGGCCTTGTCGGTGATCGGGATCGGCTGGTACGGCGATCCGTTCCAGCACGGCTGGGGGGTCTTGGCGTCGCAGAGGCGGACCTTCTGCATGACGTCCTCGGTGCTCATGCCGAGGACCCCGGCCAGCTTGGTCAGGACCGCCTTGCCGTCGTCCTTCTGCTTGAGCAGGTCGGTGCGGGAGGCGGAGACCACCAGTCGCGTCTCGTTGTCCGCGAGGGGCACGCCTCGGGCGTCCAGGATCTCGCCGCGCACGGCGGGCTGGACGACCTGCTGGACGTGGTTCCCGGAGGCCTCCCTCTGGTATTGGGCGCCCTCCCGGATCTGCAGGTACCACAGCCGGCCGCCGAGCGTGCCGAGCAGGGAGAGGACGAGGATCTGGATCACGACGAGCCGGATCTGGACCCGTGGGGTCCGGCCGGTCTCGGGAATGTTGGTCACTGCGGCTGCTCCCCCTCTCAGCGCACGGACGTCCGGACGCGCGGCGCGTGTGTGCGAACGGACCGCGCGCGTACGCATGATGAACGATCGGTCTGTGAGCCCGCGTTCCGCGGAAGCTGACCCGTTCGAGTGAATCGCCCCGGCATCCCCGGGGCCTGACGCGTGTTCACAGCCGCTTGACCCCCTTGATGCGGCCGACCCGGGCGGAGCGGGTGCGGGCCTTGGCCTTGAGCGCGCCGAGTCCGGTGCGCTGGCTGCCGATGCGCAGCCCGGTGCCGGAGGACAGCCAGCCCGAGGAGATGTCGGCCGCCTTGGCGCTGGTGGCGGTCTCGGCGAGCGGGTCGTTGTCGCACCGCCGGGCCAGCCACATCACCGCCGGGACCACGAACGGGGCCAGCAGCAGGTCGTACAGGGCGGCCGAGACCAGGAGGCCCGGCAGGCCGACATGGCGGGCGGCGGTGTCGCCGACCAGGGCGCCCACCCCGGCGTACAGCAGGGTGGAGCCGATCGCGGCGACGACGACCACGGCCATCGGGCCGGTCGCCGACCTCAGTCGGCCGTTGTCCGGCTTGATCAGCCCGGCGAAGTAACCCGTCACGCAGAGCACCAGCGCGTAGCGGCCGGCCGCGTGGTCGGCGGGTGGGGCCAGGTCGGCCAGCAGGCCGGCGGCGAACCCGACGAGGGCGCCGCCGACATGGCCGTACACCATGGCGAGGCCGAGCACGGTCAGGAGCAGCAGGTCGGGGACGGCGCCCGGCAGATGGAGGCGGGCGAGGACGCTGACCTGGATCACCAGGGCGACCACGACCAGCGGCACGGAGAGCAGGATCCGGTTGACACGCATGGGGAGGGGGCTCCTACGGCTACTGGTTGGTCGGCGACGGGTCGCTCTGCTGCTGGTCGCCCGCGTTCGCGTCCGCGGACGGGGTGACGGTGACGGTGACCGTGGGCGTCGGGACCGGCTTGGGCTTGGCCGGCAGGACCTCGTCGCGCGGGTCCTTCTGCGGCGCCTGGACGACCACGCCGACGATGTCGAGCTTGGTGAAGCTGACGTACGGGGTGACGTACAGGGTGCGCGTCAGGCCGCCGCCGGAGGGGTCCACGCGGGAGACCACGCCGACCGGGACGCCCGGCACGAACGGCTTGTCGGACTCCGAGCCGAAGGTGACCAGGCGGTCGCCCTTCTTCACCTCGGCCTTGCCGTTGAGGAGTTGGACGCGCAGCGGGCGGTCGCCCTGCCCGGAGGCGAAGCCGAGTTCGTCGCTGCCCTCCATGCGGGTGCCGACGGTGAAGTCCGGGTCGTTGGCGAGCAGCACGGTGGAGGTGTCGGGCCCCACCGTGGTGACCCGGCCGACCAGGCCGTCGGCGTTGAGGACGGTCATGTCCCGCTTGATGCCGTCGCTCGCGCCGACGTCGATGGTGACGGTCCAGGAGAAGCCCTGCGCCGACCCTATGGCGACGACCTGGGCGCCCTTGATGCCGTACTGCCCCTCGCCCGCGAGCTTCAGCATCCGGTCGAGCTGGTTCAGGCGGCTGCGGCTGCGGTCGTCGCTGCCGAGCTTCGCCTTGAGGGCCGCGTTCTCCTTCTCCAGCGTGGCGAGCCTGCTGTGCCGCTCGTCCGAGTCGCGGATCGCGGAGACGGCGTTGCCGACCGGGTCGACCGCCGAGGAGAGTCCGTCCTCCACCGGACCGAACACGGCGGCCGCGGCCTGCCGGGCGCCGTCGACCGGGGAGTTCCGGCCCCCTCGGATATCCACGGTGATCAACGCGAACGCGACGGCGATCAGCAGGACCAGGAGCAGCCGGCTCTCTTTGGTGTCCCTCACGTGCGGCGGCCGTGCCCTTCCTCAAGTAGGAATTCGTCGGGACCCCCGGGAAAAAGCGCGAAAGGTACGGCGCAAATCCAAGCGGCCCATTTGGGGGAGCTTATGCCTCTATATCAACGATCCGCCGCACGAGAGGAGAACGTCTCGTGCGGCGGAATCGAAGTGTTCCGTCATCGCCGCGGCTGGGCGTCCAGCACCTGCTGGAGCGCCTCGAACTCCTCGACGCACTTTCCGGATCCGAGGGCGACGCTGTCCAGCGGGTCCTCGGCGATGTGGATCGGCATGCCGGTCTCGCGGCGCAGCCGCTCGTCCAGGCCGCGCAGCAGGGCGCCGCCGCCGGTGAGCACGATGCCCCGGTCCATGATGTCGCCGGACAGCTCCGGCGGACACTTGTCGAGGGTCGTCTTGACCGCGTCCACGATCGCGTTGACCGGTTCCTCGATGGCCTTGCGGACCTCGGCGGCCGAGATGACGACGGTCTTGGGCAGCCCGGACACCAGGTCCCGGCCGCGGACTTCGGTGTGCTCGTCGGCGTCGAGTTCGTACGCCGAACCGATGGTGATCTTGATCTGCTCGGCGGTGCGCTCACCCAGGAGAAGGCTGTACTCCTTCTTGATGTACTGGATGATCGCGTTGTCCAGCTCGTCGCCCGCCACCCGGATGGACTGCGCGGTGACGATGCCGCCCAGCGAGATGACCGCGACCTCCGTGGTGCCGCCGCCGATGTCCACCACCATGTTGCCTGTGGCCTCGTGGACCGGCAGGCCGGAGCCGATGGCCGCGGCCATGGGCTCCTCGATGATGTGCACCTGGCGGGCGCCCGCCTGGGTGGAGGCCTCGATCACCGCGCGGCGCTCGACACCGGTGATGCCCGAGGGGACGCAGACGACGACGCGCGGGCGGGCGAGGTAGCGGCGCTTGTGGATCTTCAGGATGAAGTAGCGCAGCATCCGCTCGGTGATCTCGAAGTCGGCGATGACACCGTCCTTCAGCGGCCGGACCGCCACGATGTTCCCCGGCGTCCGGCCGATCATCTTCTTCGCTTCGGAGCCGACCGCCAGGATGCCACCGGTGTTCGTGTTGATCGCGACGACGGACGGCTCGTTGAGTACGATTCCGCGACCCCTGACGTACACCAGCGTGTTGGCGGTCCCGAGGTCGACAGCCATGTCACGGCCGATGAACGACATTGAGTTCCCCATCCGGATTCATCTGGCCTTCCTGAGCTTTTGAGGGCATGTCAGGCAGGCGAGGCGGGTGCTGTGACGTGAAGGCTTCCATCGTAAACGCGCCTGCACGGACACTGCGCGAGGGTCTCCGCCATTGTCACCAGATGGCGGGCCGCCCCGCTTGTGGAGACGGGCGTTCGGGGGCGCTCGTTCCCTCTATCGCCGGTATTACGCGCGGCCCGGGAAAAAGATCTTCACCTCGCGCTCGGCGGACTCCTCGGAGTCGGAGGCGTGGATGAGGTTCTCGCGGACGATCACGCCGAAGTCGCCGCGGATGGAACCCGGCTGGGCGGCGATCGGGTCGGTCGGGCCGGCGAGCTGGCGCACACCCTCGATGACCCGCTCGCCCTCGACGATCAGGGCGACGACGGGGCCGGAGGACATGAACGCGACCAGCGGCTCGTAGAAGGGCTTGCCCTTGTGCTCGCCGTAGTGCTGCTCCAGGGTCTCCTGGTCCAGGGTGCGCAGCTCCAGCGCGGTGATCTGCCAGCCGGCCTTGCGCTCGATACGGCTGATGATCTCGCCGGTCAGGCCGCGACGGACGGCGTCGGGCTTGAGCAGGACGAGGGTGCGCTGGCTCACGGGGGGACTCCTTACGCGTGGGACGTGTGCGGTGGGACGAGGTTACAGGGCGTGTCCGTGCGCCCGTTACACAGCGTCAGCCGAGGACTCGGCCCGGGCGGCGGCGAACCGGGCCTTGGCCTCGTCCACCTTCCGGCCGAAGTGCACCGACGCCCACCACAGGCCCGCGAACACCGCGCCCATGAAGTACATGGTCGGCACGAAGACGCCGGAGGCGATCAGGGCGAGCTGGAGGGCCCAGCCGAGGGCGATGCCGCCGGGGCGGGTCACCATGCCGCACAGCAGCACGCACAGGACCATGGCGATGCCGCTGACCAGCCAGACGGTGGAGACCGACAGGCTCGGGTCCTTCATGGCGACCAGGCCGGCGAAGCCGATGACGAAGAACTCGCCGATCAGCGTGGATGAACAGAGCGTACGCACGTCGGACTCCTCAGCCCTTGCCCAGCAGCAGCCGGGCCTCGCCGACCGTGATGACGGAACCGGTGACCAGCACCCCGCCGCCCGCGAACTCGCCCTCCTCCTCGGCCAGCGTGATCGCGGCCTCCAGGGCGTCCGGCAGCCGCGGCTCGACCTGGACCCGCTCGTCGCCGAAGACCTCGACGGCGATGGCGGCCAGTTCGTCCGCGTCCATGGCACGGTGACTGGAGTTCTGGGTGACGACGACCTCGGCGAAGATCGGCTCGAAGGCCTCCAGCAGGCCCCGCACGTTCTTGTCCGCGCTCGCGCCGACGACGCCGATCAGCCGGGTGAAGTCGAATGCCTCGCGCACCGCCTCCGCGGTGACCTCGGCGCCGGCCGGGTTGTGCGCGGCGTCCAGGACGACGGTGGGAGACCGCCGTACGACCTCCAGGCGGCCCGGGGAGGTGACGGCGGCGAAGGCCTTGCGGACGGTGTCGATGTCCAGCGGTTCGGCGCGCTGGGCGCCGACGCCGAAGAACGCCTCCACGGCGGCGAGCGCCACGGCCGCGTTGTGCGCCTGGTGGGCGCCGTGCAGCGGGAGGTAGACCTCGGGGTACTCGCCGCCGAGACCGCGCAGGGTCATGAGCTGTCCGCCGACGGCGACCTGGCGGGCGACGACGCCGAACTCCAGGCCCTCGCGGGCCACCGTGGCGTTGACCTCCACGGCCTTCTTCAGCAGCACCTGGGCCGCGTCGACGGGCTGCTGGGCCAGGATGACGGTGGCGTCCTGCTTGATGACGCCCGCCTTCTCGCCGGCGATCTCCGCGGTGGTCTCGCCGAGGCGGTCGGTGTGGTCCAGGCCGATCGGGGTCACGACAGCGACGTCGGCGTCGATCACATTGGTGGCGTCCCAGGAGCCGCCCATGCCGACCTCGACGACGGCCACGTCGACGGGGGCGTCCGCGAAGGCGGCGTACGCCATGCCGGTGAGGACCTCGAAGAAGGACAGCCGGTACTCCTGGGCGGCGTCCACCATCTCGATGTACGGCTTGATGTCCTGGTACGTCTCGATGAACCGCTCGGCGGAGACCGGGGCGCCGTCCAGGCTGATGCGCTCGGTGATCGACTGCACGTGGGGGCTGGTGTAGCGGCCGGTGCGCAGGTCGAAGGCACCGAGCAGGGACTCGATCATGCGGGCCGTGGAGGTCTTGCCGTTGGTGCCCGTGATGTGGATCGAGGGGTAGGAGCGCTGGGGGTCCCCGAGGACGTCCATCAGCGCGGCGATCCTGCTGACCGAGGGCTCCAGCTTGGTCTCGCCCCAGCGGGTCGCCAGCTCCGCCTCGACCTCGCGCAGCGCCTTGTCGACTTCCGGGTCCTCGGGACGCGCGGGCACGTCGGCCTGCGGCTGCCCGCCCTGGGTCCGCAGGGTACGGCTGCCGGCCTCGATCACGGCGAGGTCGGGGTCGCGGGTGGTCTCGGCCTCGATGATCTCCTCGAAGGAGTCGAGGGGGTCGGGCTGGTCGTTCTCGTGCGGGAGGTCGCTCACGGGCCCAGTCTACGGAGGGTCGGTGACATGGGTGCGCGAAGGCCCCGGTGCCTCGTCGGTACCGGGGCCTTCGGTGTCCTGGCTACGCCTGGGGCAGCTTCTCCAGCTGGGCCTGGATGCGTGCGATGTCCTCGTCCGCCTTGGCGAGGCGGGTGCGGATCTTGTCGACCACGTTCTCCGGGGCCTTCGCGAGGAAGGCCTCGTTGCCGAGCTTCGCCGTGGCCTGGGACTTCTCCTTCTCCGCGGCCGCGAGGTCCTTCGCCAGGCGCTTGCGCTCGGCGGCGACGTCGATCGTGCCGGAGAGGTCCAGCGCGACCTCGGCCCCGGCGATCGGCAGGGTGGCCGTGGCCGTGAAGGAGTCGCCCTCGGGCTGGAGGCGCAGCAGCTGGCGGATGGCCGCCTCGTGCGGCGCCAGCGCCGTACCGTCCAGCGCCAGCCGCGCCGGCACCCGCTGACCGGGCTGGAGGCCCTGGTCGGCACGGAAGCGGCGGACCTCGGTGATGACGGACTGGAGCGCGGAGATCTCCTGCTCGGCGGCCGCGTCACGGAAGCCGCTGTCGGCCGGCCACTCGGCGATGACGATCGACTCGCCGCCCGTCAGCGTCGTCCACAGCGTCTCCGTGACGAACGGGACCACCGGGTGCAGCAGCCTCAGGGTGACGTCCAGGACCTCGCCGAGGACCCGCTTCGACGCCTCCGCCGGCTCGCCGCCCGCCTGGAAGACGGTCTTGGACAGCTCGACGTACCAGTCGAAGACCTCGTCCCACGCGAAGTGGAAGAGGGCGTCGGACAGCTTGGCGAACTGGAAGTCCTCGTAGTACGCGTCGACTTCGGCCACGACCGAGTTGAGGCGGGAGAGGATCCAGCGGTCCGTCGCCGACAGCTTCGACGCGTCCGGCAGCGGGCCCTCGACCGTCGCGCCGTTCATCAGCGCGAAGCGCGTCGCGTTCCAGATCTTGTTGGCGAAGTTGCGGGAGCCCTGGACCCAGTCCTCGCCGATCGGCACGTCGACGCCCGGGTTGGCGCCGCGGGCCAGCGTGAAGCGCAGGGCGTCCGAGCCGTACTTGTCCATCCAGTCCAGCGGGTTGACCGCGTTGCCGAAGGACTTCGACATCTTCTTGCCGAACTGGTCGCGGACCATGCCGTGCAGGGCGATGGTGTGGAACGGCGGGGTGCCGTCCATCGCGTACAGGCCGAACATCATCATCCGGGCGACCCAGAAGAAGAGGATGTCGTAGCCGGTGACCAGCACGGAGTTCGGGTAGAACTTCGCGAGCGACTCGGTCTGCTCCGGCCAGCCCAGCGTGGAGAAGGGCCACAGGCCGGAGGAGAACCAGGTGTCGAGGACGTCGGTGTCCTGGTGCCAGCCCTCGCCGGTGGGCGGCTCCTCGCCGGGGCCGACGCAGACGACTTCGCCCTCGGGGCCGTACCACACCGGGATCCGGTGGCCCCACCACAACTGCCGCGAGATGCACCAGTCGTGGAGGTTGTCGACCCAGTCGAAGTACCGCTTCTCCATCTCCTGCGGGTGGATCTTGACCTTGCCCTCGCGGACCGCGTCGCCCGCGGCCTTGGCGAGCGGGCCGACCTTGACCCACCACTGCATGGACAGGCGCGGCTCGATGGTGGTCTTGCAGCGCGAGCAGTGGCCGACCGAGTGGACGTACGGCCGCTTCTCGGCGACGATCCGGCCCTCGGCGCGCAGGGCCGCGACGATCGCCGAGCGGGCCTCCAGGCGGTCCATGCCCTGGAAGGGGCCGTGGACGGTGATGACGGCGTGCTCGTCCATCACGGAGATGGAGGGCAGGTCGTGGCGCTGGCCGATCTCGAAGTCGTTCGGGTCGTGCGCCGGGGTCACCTTGACGGCGCCGGTGCCGAACTCGGGGTCGACGTGGGCGTCGGCGACGACCGGGATGGAGCGGTCGGTCAGCGGCAGCCTGATGAGCTTGCCGACCAGGTGCTTGTAGCGCTCGTCCTCGGGGTGGACGGCGACGGCCGTGTCACCGAGCATCGTCTCGGCACGGGTGGTGGCGACGACGATGCTGTCGTCCCCCTCGCCGTACTTCATGGAGACCAGCTCGCCGTCGTCGTCCTGGTACTCCACCTCGATGTCCGAGATGGCGGTCAGGCAGCGGGGGCACCAGTTGATGATGCGCTCGGCGCGGTAGATCAGCTCGTCGTCGTACAGGCGCTTGAAGATGGTCTGGACGGCCTGGGAGAGGCCCTCGTCCATGGTGAAGCGCTCGCGGGACCAGGCGACGCCGTCGCCGAGGCGGCGCATCTGGCCGGAGATCTGGCCGCCGGACTCGGCCTTCCACTGCCAGACGCGCTCCACGAAGGCCTCGCGGCCCAGGTCGTGGCGGGACTTGCCCTCCTTGCCCAGCTCCCGCTCGACGACGTTCTGGGTGGCGATGCCGGCGTGGTCCATGCCGGGCTGCCACAGGGTCTCGTAGCCCTGCATGCGCTTGCGGCGGGTCAGGGCGTCGATGAGGGTGTGCTCGAAGGCGTGGCCCAGGTGGAGGGAGCCGGTGACGTTGGGCGGCGGGATGACGACGGTGTACGGCGGCTTGTCGCTCTTCGCGTCCGCCTCGAAGTAGCCCCGTTCCACCCAGCGCTCGTACAGCGGCCCCTCTACGTCGGCCGGCGCGTACTGGGTCGGCAGTTCGGTGTCGGGCGCGGGTGGCTGCTGCTGAGCGTTCTCGGTCACGGGGGTCAGTTTAGAGGGGTCACGGGCCGGTCCCGAAACGCGTTTGTTCTGTAACGGTGCGGCCCCCGGTGCGCTGCGTTTCCCGGCCCTGGTTCAGGATGTCAGGAACACATAAGCGTTCTAGGGGGATCCCAGAGATGAGCAACAACCAGCCGGGCCCGTACGGACAGCCACCCCAGCAGCCGGGTCCCTACGGTCAGCCGGGGCAGCCCGGTCCGTACGGGCAGCCGCAGCAGCCGGGTCCGTACGGCCAGCAGCCGCAGGCCGGCCCTTACGGGCAGCCGCCGCAGGCCCCGCAGCAGCCCGGCTACGGCTACCCCCAGCAGGCTCCGCCGCAGCAGCCGGGGTACGGCTACCCACAGCAGGGCATGCCCCCGCAGCAGAGCCCGTACGGCCAGCAGCCCTACGGCCAGCAGCAGCCGTACGGCGCCGTGCCCGGCATGCCGCAGCCGCCCCAGCCGGGCGGCGGCAAGAAGAGGACGGGCCTGGTCATAGGCGCGGTCGCGGTCGTGGCGGTGGTGGCGGTCGGCGCGTACTTCCTGTTCAACGGGGGCAGCGGAAGCGTCAGCGTCGCGGACGACGGCGCGCACAAGCTGATCACTCCCAACTCGGTGATCAACGGGACGTACACCAAGCAGGACGGCTCGGACGGGTCCTCGAACGGGCTCAGCGACTCCGACAAGTCGGACTTCCAGAAGTGGGGCGTGCAGAACCCCACGGAGGTCAGCTCCAGCTACGAGACCGGCACCGGGCTGACCAAGAAGGGCCTGTCCTTCAGCGGCGTGTACGGCACCATCGACGACCCCGAGGCGGTGGTGGACGCCATGTTCGCCAAGATCAAGACGGAGGCGTCGAAGGACCAGAGCGACTCGGGCACCAAGGGCAAACTGATAGGCAGCCCGGAGGCCGTCCACCCGGCCGGATTCTCCAACGGCGTCATGAAGTGCCAGGTGGCACAGATCGACAGCACCAGCTCCTCGTCCTCGGCCTCCGGCATGCCGAAGAGCATCAAGATGCCGGTGTGCATCTGGGGCGACCACAGCACCGTCGCCTTCGTCTCGGACTACAGCGTGGCCTCCCTCGCCTCCGGCCAGGCCGGCTCGCTGGACGAGACGGCGGAGCTTGCGGCGAAGCTGCGCAACGACGTGCGCGTCAAGGTCTGAGGCTCCGAGAACGGGTGGTTCCTGAACGAAGGCGGCTCACGTGGATGAGCCGCCTTCGCCTTGCGATCAGGCCCGCTTGCAGGCCGCCAGCGACACGTCGCTCTTCACGCCGATCTGGGCCAGGTCGGTGACACAGACGGGGTTGGCCACCTTTCCGATGCCGGTGTCGATCGCCCCGTGGCCGCAGGCCGCCTTCACCTTCGCGCCGGCGAAGTACCCATGATCGGCCACGTAGTTGGTGCAGGCGCTCTGTGTGGCGCTCGCCGGTGAGGCCACGAGGATCGGCAGGGCCCCTGCCACCACCGCCACCCCGGCCGCGGCCGCCATGCGCTTCGCCCTCAGGAACGTCATTACCGGATTCCTCCCGTTCTCTCAGCCGGACCTGCCGAGGCACGTCCGGCTCGGTCACGCCGATCCGATCACGAGCACGGGGCGGGCGTCGGCTCGCGTCTGGATGATGGCTCGATCCGGTCGTCACTCGTCCGACATGCCGACGGGCAGGCGCCCTCAGAGGGTGCCTGCCCGTCGTCGCGGAGAGACTCAGGCCGTCTTCTGCTCCCCCGGACCCCGCCCCCGTGCGTCGCGCGGGATCAGGGTCGGGTTGACGTTCGAGAGGACCACGTCGGCGGTGATGACGACGCGGGCGACGTCCTTGCGGGACGGGACCTCGTACATCACGCCCTGGAGGACCTCCTCCATGATGGCGCGCAGGCCGCGGGCGCCGGTCTGGCGGAGGATGGCCTGGTCGGCGATGGCCTCCAGGGCCTCGCGCTCGAAGTCCAGTTCCACGCCGTCGAGTTCGAACAGGCGCTGGTACTGCTTGACGAGCGCGTTGCGCGGCTCGACCAGGATCTGCAGCAGGGCCTCGCGGTCCAGGTTGTGGACCGAGGTGATCACGGGCAGACGGCCGATGAACTCGGGGATCATGCCGAACTTGACCAGGTCCTCCGGCATGACGTCCTCGAAGACGTCCTTGGACTCCAGCTCGCGCTTGGACAGGATCGTCGCGCCGAAGCCGATGCCCTTGGCGCCCGCCCGGGACTCGATGATCTTCTCCAGACCGGCGAAGGCGCCGCCCACGATGAACAGCACGTTCGTCGTGTCGATCTGGATGAACTCCTGGTGCGGGTGCTTGCGGCCGCCCTGCGGCGGGACCGAGGCCGTGGTGCCCTCCAGGATCTTCAGCAGGGCCTGCTGCACGCCCTCGCCGCTGACGTCCCGGGTGATCGACGGGTTCTCGCTCTTGCGGGCCACCTTGTCGATCTCGTCGATGTAGATGATGCCCGTCTCGGCCTTCTTGACGTCGTAGTCGGCCGCCTGGATGAGCTTCAGGAGGATGTTCTCGACGTCCTCGCCGACATAGCCCGCCTCCGTCAGCGCGGTCGCGTCGGCGATGGCGAACGGCACGTTCAGCATGCGCGCCAGGGTCTGGGCGAGGAGGGTCTTGCCGGAGCCCGTGGGGCCCAGCAGGAGGATGTTGGACTTCGCCAGCTCGATGGCGTCGTCGCGGCCGCTCGCGCCGCCGTTCTCGCCCGCCTGGACCCGCTTGTAGTGGTTGTACACCGCGACGGACAGGGCCTTCTTGGCGGCCTCCTGGCCGACCACGTAGCCCTCCAGGAACTCGTAGATCTCGCGGGGCTTGGGCAGCTCCTCCCAGCGCACCTCGCTGGTCTCCGCGAGCTCCTCCTCGATGATCTCGTTGCAGAGATCGATGCACTCGTCGCAGATGTAGACACCGGGCCCTGCGATGAGCTTCTTGACCTGCTTCTGGCTCTTGCCGCAGAACGAGCACTTGAGCAGATCGCCGCCGTCACCGATGCGTGCCACGGTGTGCTTCCCCTTCGCCTGGGAACCGCCTGGACACTGCGTTCCAGCGGCTCCTGGTGCTGCCTTATGTCCGACGGTACCTTGCCGGGCCCGATGTTCGGGCCCCCCTTGGCAGGGTTCACTTGCCGTGAGCCCTGCCGTGGGGGGCGTGAGAGCGTGCCGCTCCGCGTCAGCGGACCTCGGCGTTGTTCAGCTTGCGGGTGGAGATGATCTGGTCGACGAGGCCGTACTCCAGCGCCTCCTCGGCCGTGAGGATCTTGTCGCGCTCGATGTCCTCGCGGACCTTCTCCAGCGGCTGGCTGGAGTGCTTGGCCAGCATGTTCTCCAGCTGCTCGCGCATCCGGGTGAACTCCTTGGCGATGATCTCCAGGTCGGAGAGCTGCCCGCGGCCGGTGGAGCCGGCCGGCTGGTGGATCAGCACGCGGGAGTTCGGCAGCGCCATGCGCTTGCCCGGGGTGCCGGCGGCGAGCAGGACGGCCGCGGCGGAGGCCGCCTGGCCCATGCACACCGTCTGGATGTCGGGCTTCACGAACTGCATCGTGTCGTAGATCGCCGTCAGGGCGGTCATGTCGCCGCCCGGGCTGTTGATGTAGATCGAGATGTCCCGGTCGGGGTCCATCGACTCCAGGCACAGCAGCTGCGCCATGACGTCGTTGGCGGAGGCGTCGTCGATCTGGACGCCCAGGAAGATCACGCGCTCCTCGAAGAGCTTCGCGTACGGGTCGTACTCGCGGATGCCCTGGGAGGTGCGCTCGACGAAGCGCGGGACCACGTAGCGGGCGTCGGGCCGGGGCCCTTCGTACAGGCCGCTGGCCGCGCCGGGGAAGTTGCTCATGGGATGTTCACCGTCCTGGTGGGCGTTCTGGGGATTGGAGTGGTGGCGGTGCGTGGCGTGGCCGGGCCGGTCAGGCACCGGTTCCGCCGCCTCCCGGAACACCCGAGGCGTTCGTGATGATCTCGTCAATGAGACCGTACTCCTTGGCCTCTTCCGGGGTGAACCAGCGGTCGCGGTCCGCGTCGCGGGTGATCACCTCGAAGGTCTGGCCGGAGTGGAACGCGGTCAGTTCGGCCATGCGCTTCTTGGTGCGCAGCAGGTACTCGGCCTGGATCTTGATGTCCGTGACCGAACCGCCGAGGCCCGCGGAGCCCTGGTGCATCATGATGTCCGCGTGCGGCAGGGCGAAGCGCTTGCCCGCGGCGCCGCCGGTGAGCAGGAACTGGCCCATGGAGGCCGCCATGCCCATCGCGATGGTGACCACGTCGTTCGGGATGTACTGCATGGTGTCGTAGATCGCCATGCCGGCCGTCACCGAGCCGCCCGGGCTGTTGATGTAGAGGTAGATGTCCTTGTCCGGCTCCGCGGCCAGGAGCAGCAGCTGAGCCGTGATCTTGTTGGCGATGTCATCGTCGACCTGCTGGCCGAGGAAGATGATCCGCTCGCCGAGCAGTCGGTTGTAGACCTGGTCGCCGAGGCCGCCACCGATAGAGGGCTCGCCGGCGGCG
Source organism: Streptomyces sp. NPDC001056 (assembly GCF_053598955.1). Taxonomy (NCBI): domain Bacteria; kingdom Bacillati; phylum Actinomycetota; class Actinomycetes; order Kitasatosporales; family Streptomycetaceae; genus Streptomyces; species Streptomyces sp. NPDC001056. The sequence goes on from NZ_JBSFLI010000022.1 coordinate 28,729, forward strand.
GAGGGCATCAGATTCGTCACGTATCCACCTGCTCGTCTCGCGACGGCGCCGGGCCGTCTCACGTCGTCCTGCCGGAGGCTTGGGGGTTTCAGGAGACTCCCCTGCCCCCGTACTCATGGACCCTAACGCTCGGGCACGTTCGGGGAATCCCGGAGTAGCGACTGTTCGCCGGGGGCGTAGCGCTCCGCCGGGTGGGCCGGGCGCGGATCGGGGCCGGCCGCGGTCGTCACCGGGCCGCGGGCGCGTCGCGGCGTGTCGTGCCCCGCGGCGGCGCCGCGACCGGGTACGGCCCCGCGCCCCTGACCCGGTCGCCCTCTCGCCGGTACGACGACGGGCCCCCGGGGAAGGTCCCGGAGGCCCGTCGTCGTTGCGTCAGAGGCGCCGTGGGGCGGCTCAGCCCTCGGTGGTCTCCTCGGTGGCCTCGGCCTCGGTGGCCTCGGCCTCGGTGGCCTCGGTCTCCTCGTCCTCGTCGCTGAGGTCGACGATCTCGCCGTTGGTGTCCTTCACCGTGGCGGCCTCGACCACGACGGCCAGGGCCTTGCCGCGGGCGACCTCGCCGACCAGGAGCGGCACCTGGCCACCCTCGACGACGGCCTGGGCGAACTGGTCGGGGGACATGCCGGAGGAGGCCGCGCGCCGCATGAGGTGCTCGGTGAGCTCCTCCTGGTTGACGTTCAGCTGCTCCTTCTTGACCAGCTCGTCCAGGACGAACTGGGTCTTGATGCCCTTGACCGCCGCCTCACGGGTCTCGGTCTCGAACTCCTCGGCGGACTTGCCCTGGATCTCCAGGTACTTGTCGAGGGTCAGGCCCATCTGGCCGAGCTGGTGGTGCTCCAGGTTGTGCTTGCGGGTGTTGACCTCGTCCTCAAGCAGCTTCTCGGGGACCGGGACCTCGACCAGCTCAAGGAGCTTCTCCAGGACGCGCTCCTGGGCCTGCGTGGCCTGGTCGAACTCCTTCATGTTCGCGAGGCGCTTGCGGCTGTCGGCCTTGAGCTCGTCCAGGGTGTCGAACTCGGAGGCGAGCTGCGCGAACTCGTCGTCCAGCTCCGGCAGTTCACGCTTGGCGACCTGGGTGACCTTGACGGTGACCTCGGCCTCCTTGCCCGCGGCGGAGCCGCCCTTCAGCTCGGAGGTGAAGGTGCCCTCCTCGCCGGCGGACAGGCCCTTGACGGCGTCGTCGATGCCGTCGAGCAGCTCGCCGGAACCGATGGTGTAGGAGACGCCGTTGGCGATGCCGTCCTCCAGCACCTCGCCGTCGACCTTGGCCTCCAGGTCGATGGTGACGACGTCGCCGTCCTCGGCGGCGCGCTCGACCGGGGAGGTGGAGGCGAAGCGCTCGCGCAGCTGCTCGACCGACTTCTCGACGTCCTCGTCGGTGACCTCGATGGCGTCGACCTCGACCTCGATGCCGGAGTAGTCCGGGATCTCAAGGGCCGGGCGGACGTCGACCTCGGCGGTGAAGTTCAGCGTCTCGCCGTCCTTCAGCTCGGTGATGTCGACGTCGGGCTGGCCCAGCGGGCTCAGCTCGGCCTCGTTGACCGCCTCGGTGTAGAACTTCGGAAGCGCGTCGTTGACCGCCTCCTCCAGGACCGCACCGCGGCCGAACCGCTGGTCGATGACGCGGGCCGGGATCTTGCCCTTGCGGAAGCCCTTCACCGTGACCTGCTGGTTGATCTTGCTGTACGCCGCGTCGAGGCTGTCCTTGAGCTCCTCGAAGGGCACCTCGACAGTGAGCCGAACCCGGGTCGGGTTCAGGGTCTCCACGGCGCTCTTCACGGTTCGGTCTCCTTGTGGCTGACTGCTTGGGTTCTGCCGGAGCCAGACAGCTCCGGCGGATTCGCCGCCCGGAGGAAGTACGTAGGCCGTGAGGGCCGGGGCACACGGGCGTGCAGCTTGCATAGTAACCGCAGGCGTTCGGCGCCCCAAAAGGCGATCTTCGCGGCGCCGCGAACGGAGGCCGGGGCCCCGGCCGAACGGCGGCGGCTCAAGGCCTGACCAGGGCCTGACCGGCGATCGGGCCGAGGGCCGAACGGGTGATGGCCGGCGATCGGACCACAGGGCGGACAGGAGGGTGATCGCCGATCGGGCCCAGGGTCGAGCACGGGGTGGTCGGCGATCCCGCCCAGGGTCGAGCAGGGAGGGCGGCGGCGACCCGGCCCAGGGCCGAGCAGGTGCGTGACCGGCGATCGGGCCGAAGGTCGGCCAGGGGGTGACCGGTGGCCGGATCAGGAGCCGTCCAGGGCGGGCCGATCGGTGGTCGGGGTGGCGGGATTTGAACCCACGGCCTTCCGCTCCCAAAGCGGACGCGCTACCAAGCTGCGCCACACCCCGTCTGTGTGCGACACGTAGGGTACATGGCCCGGCGGCCCGCGTCGGCCGCATTCTTCGAGGCGGGGCGCGTGGCGTTCGGTGATCGGACATGTTGGCCCAAGCGGCGGGCGACCCGCTACGATGCCTGAGTGCCGCGGTCACGGACCTGCGGCGCAGTGCTGCGGGCGTAGCTCAATGGTAGAGCCCTAGTCTTCCAAACTAGCTACGCGGGTTCGATTCCCGTCGCCCGCTCTGTACGACGAAGGCCCAGGTCAGGGGGTAATTTTACTCTCCACCTGGGCCTAAGTCGTCAGAGGCTGGATCAGGCGTCCGCGCCCTCCACGTGCCCCTTCGGCCGGCCATGTCGCTTCAGGGGGTCGAAAAGAGCGCACATGAGCACCATCCTCCGCCACGTCAGAGACAGCCCCAATCGCTCAACAGCGTCGCCCCCCTGCAGAGACCGCGTCCGGCGGCTGACATCAGCGGCTGACACCAACAAGCACGAACAACGGCGCTCGGCGGCGGGCCCCAGCGGAAGATCGGCCGAGGCGCAGGCCGGGTTGACCCTCGCCAAGCTCTTCAAGAGCACGGCCAAAACTCCTGACGGCGACCCGCTCGCGGTAGAGCGCCCGTGCCAGTGCTCGCCGGAGTGGCCACGCTTGGAGACGACACCAGCCACTACAGCGTTCTCACGAACCCCGAGGTCGGTCCGTTCGTCGCTCGCTGTACCGGCTGCCACGCTCGCTACCCCCACCCTTGGGTGATCCCGCAGGGCGCGCCGATGCCCTTCGACTGGGCTCGTGAGACTCCGCCGACCGCGTGAGCGTCGAGCAAGCTCGGTACGGAGAGAATCGCACGCGCAGCCTGGCCCAGGTGAGAGGTTGCCGTTGCCCCTCTCACCTGGGCCTTCGCCGTTCCCCTTCGCCGCTCCCCTTCACCCTTGCGGAACCCCGAGCGTGCGAGTTACGATCCGCACCGGTACGGAACATAACTAGGCCACAGGGGGCAACGTGATGCGGGTCAAGGACTTCGACCACCTGGTGCTCAACGTCTCGGACACCGAGCGCGCGCTGGGCTTCTACACCGGGCCGCTGGGACTCGCGGGCGAGCGGGTCGAGGAGTGGCGGGCCGGACGGGTGCCGTTCCCGTCGGTGCGGGTCAGCCCCACCACCGTCATCGACCTGCTGGAGCGGCCGCGCGGTGAGTCCAACGTCGACCACATCTGCCTGGTGGTGGACCCACTGGACTGGCAGCAGGTCGTCGACTCCGGCGCCTTCGACGTGCTCGAAGGGCCCGTGCCGCGCTGGGGCGCCCGGGGATCGGCCCAGTCGGTCTACGTGCGCGACCCCGACGGGAACACCGTGGAACTGCGCTGGTACCCGCAGGACGCCGCCGCATGAGCCCGGCGGCCGGCGGCCGGCCGAGGGACCCGGCGATCGACGCGGCGGTACTGGCGGCGACCGTACGGCTGCTGCACGACGACGGGTACGGGGGCCTCGCACTGGAGAAGGTGGCGGCCGTCGCGGGCACCAGCAAGGCCGCCGTCCGCCGCCGCTGGCCCCAGCGGCAGCGCCTGGTGATCGACGCGCTCGCCTCGGTCCTCGTCGTACCGCCCGCGCCGGACAACGGCTGCACCCGCTGTGATCTGCACCAGAGCGTACGACTGCTCGCCGAGGTGCTGCACGAGCGGCTGCCGGCCGGGGTGCTCGCACCGCTGCTCAGCGACTGCTCCGCCGACCCCGAGCTCCACGAGTACCTGCTGCGCAGCCTCGTACAGCCCGGCCGGGCGGCCGCCGCGGTCGCGGTGCGGCGGGCCGTCGAGCGCGGGGACCTCCAGCCGGACGTGGACCCCGAGCTGTTCGTGGATCTGCTCGCCTCGGTGGTCTACCGGCGGGCGCTGTTCGGCGAGGCCCCGGTCGACGCGTCCGCGGCGCGGGCGCTGGTGGACCTGCTGCTGCGCGGGGTCGCCGTGGACTTCGACCGTCTGGTGTTCATCAGCCGGCAGCCGGCCGAGCAGCGGCATCTTTACCACTGACCACAACCGGCGCGGCGGTTCAGAACTTGATCGAGTCGATCGAGTCCGCTATCGAGGTCAGGAACCGGTTGATGGACGGCGCCATACCGGTGGACGCGAGGAAGAAGCCGAAGAGGATCGCCACGATGGCCGGTCCCGGCTTGATGCTGCCCCCTCTTATGAGCACCACCAGGACGATCGCCAGCATCAGCGCTACGGATACTGAAATGACCACAACAGATCACACCCTCGGTCGGTCCCTGCTCCCGGCCCGGGGGTGCGACCCGCACCCCCGCCAGAACCATCGTGCCACCAACGGGCCTGCTCCATGCGGGTGCTGACAGGATGTCGGGCGCGCCTCCCGGCGCGGCGGAGGTACCGCACTGCAATTCGACGGACCGGAGCACCGAACTCCGGCCTGAATTACGCGAGTTCGTTTCCGTGTCCACACATCTCGCGCGCAGGTAATTCGAATTGATGACACCGAGATGCGGTATGCCCCAATTATTGGGGATGAATCTGGACATCGTGGGCCAACGATGGACCTCTGCGTGAGCGTCATCACGCGTGCGCGGGAGGCACGTTCGACAAATCCCGGGGCATACGAAGGCGATAACCAGGAACGACGAAGGGGTTTTACGAAATCCCGCGGACGACGCTAGGGTGCCTGAGATGTTTGACGCCGCCTCCTCCCCCGGCCAGAACCCACGGCCGCTCCCCCCGGCACCGTCGCCGGCGGACGGAGTGCCCGGAACGCGCGCCCCGCAGCGTGCGCGGGAGGAGCAGTCGAAGGCGGGCAGACCCGGCAAACCGCGCGATCCGTTCTTCGACAACGCGAAGTACATGGCGATCGCACTGGTGGCGATGGGACACTCCTGGTCCCCGCTGAAGACCGACCACCGGGTCCTGGAAGACCTGTACAACGTCGTCTACACCTTCCACATGCCGGCGTTCATCGTCATCTCCGGCTATTTCTCGCGCAGTTTCGACATGCGCCCTGACCGGCTGAAGCGCCTGGTCACCGGCGTCGCGGTGCCGTATGTGCTCTTCCAGCTCGCCTACTCGCTGTTCAAGCGGTACGCGGGCCACGTCGACGGCCCCATCAACCTCTTCTCGCCGTACTACCTCACGTGGTTCCTGCTCGCGCTGTTCGTGTGGCGCCTGACCAGCCCGCTGTGGAAGCTGGTGCGCCGGCCGCTGCCCGTCGCGCTCGGACTCGCCATGCTGGGCTCGGTCACCCCGGGGGTCGACGGCAGCCTGGACTTCGGCCGCATCCTGCAGTTCCTGCCCTGCTTCGTCCTCGGACTGCTGCTGAAGCCCGAGCACTTCACGCTGATGCGCACGCGCCGGATGCGGATCCTGTCGGTGCCCGTGTTCGCGGCGGCGCTGGTGATCGGCTGGTGGACCGCGCCGCACATGAACGACAACTGGTTCTACCGGCAGGACTCCGCGCAGGAACTCGGCGCTCCGTGGTGGATCGGACCGCTGATGACGCTGGCCATGTTCGGCTGCGCCATGCTGCTCAGCGCCTGCTTCCTCGCCTGGGTGCCGGGCCGTCGCACCTGGTTCACCGCACTCGGCGCGGGCACGCTGTACGGCTATCTGCTGCACGGCTTCGTGATCAAGAGCGTGCTCTTCCTGGGCGGGTTCGACATCGCCCAGCGGTACGGCGGCTACGGCTCGGCCGCCGCCACCGTCCTCGCGGTGGCCACCGTCACGGTGCTGTGCACCAAGCCGGTGCAGCGGGTGTTCCGGTTCGCGATGGAGCCGAGGATGGCGTGGGCGTTCGTCCAGGACGCGACCGAACTGGCCCGTGCGCGGCAGCGGAAGGAACACGAGCCGGTGAAGGCGAGCGCCTGACGCCGGGGGCCGGGGTCAGACGCCGAGACCGAGGAGTGCGCGCATCCGTGCGTACTTCTCGGTCAGTCGTTTCCGGGTCGGTTCGTCCAGTACGGCAAGACGCTCCGGGTCGGCGTTGTGCGCCAGGTCCGCCTCCTTCACCAGCAGGGCGCCCGGGGTGTCGAGGACGCGCCGGGCGTACGCCTCCGGCTCCTCCCCCGGGCGCTTGGTGACGGCGTCCACGATGGCCTTGGTACGCGGGGTGAGCGCGGCCCCCGCCAGCCAGGCGCGGCTCAACGCGTCGTCCTCCACGGCGTCGTGCAGCCAGGCCGCCGCGACCTGCTCGGCGTCTCCCCCGCGGGCGCGGACGCCCTCGGCGACGGCGGCGAGGTGTTCGGCGTACGGCCGTCCCGCCTTGTCGGTCTGCCCCTCGTGCGCGGCGCGGGCGAGGGCCTCGACGTCGGCGAGGGTCAGGGGTGCGGTCATACGGCCACTCTCCGTCAGGCGTGGGTCAGCGGGCGTGCCGTGGCCTCGCGGCAGATCAGCAACAGGGCCCGGTCGTCGTTGACATCCTTGGCGACGGCCTCGATGAGGTGCCAGGCGGCGCCGTGGAAGCCGCCGGCGACATAGCGGTCGGCCTCGCCGGTGAGGCGGTCGATGCCCTCGACGATGTCCCGGTCGGAGGTCTCCACCAGGCCGTCGGTGAACAGCATCAGGACGTCGCCGGGCCGCAGCGAGCCCTTGACGGAGTCGAACTGGGCGCCGTCGTAGACCCCGAGGAGCGGCCCCTCGGCGGACTTCTCCTCCCAGCGGCCGCTGCCCGCGCTGAGCTGGAGCCCCGGCGGATGGCCCGCGGAGTACAGCTCGTAGTCCCCGGAGTCGAGGTCCAGGACGAGGTGGATGGAGGTGGCGAAGCCCTCGTCCCAGTCCTGGCGGAGCAGATAGCCGTTGGCGGCGGTCAGGAAGGCGTGCGGGGGCAGGGAGCCGAGCAGGCCGCCGAAGGCGCCCGACAGCAGCAGGGCGCGGGAGCCGGCGTCCATGCCCTTGCCGGAGACGTCGGTGAGGACGACCTCCAGGGTGCGGCCGCCGTTGGTGCGGGCGGCGACCACGAAGTCGCCGGAGAAGGACTGGCCGCCGGCCGGCCGCAGGGCCATCTCGTGGTGCCAGCCCTGGGGCAGCTTGGGCAGCTTGCTCTGCACCCGGATGCGCTCGCGCAGGTCGAACAGCATGGTGCCGCCGCGCCGCCAGGGCACGCCGACGCGGCTGCGGAACTGCGCGGTGAGCAGGCCGAAGAAGCCGCAGGCGGCCACCACCAGGACGACGCCCGGGGTGACGCGGGAGGGGCCCTCGGTGTACGGGCCGAGGCGCACCGACTCCACGATCAGCGCGGTGGCCGCCGCCGCGTACAGGCCGAGCAGGCTGGCCGGGCGCAGCAGCAGCCCGCCGGCGACGATCGGCAGCACGAGCAGGGCCGGGGAGCACCACACGGAATCGAACAGGGTCATGGCCGCGAAGAGCGGGACGGTGAGCAGCAGGCCGGCGAAGGCGACCCAGTCGGACCCGTCGCCGCGGAAGTAGTCGACGGCGCTTTTACGCAGCCCGACGCGGGCCCGGTGCCACTGCATCTTCCACCGGGCCGTGAACGTGTCGGCCTTCGCTCGCGTCTCTCGTCCTGCTGCCATTAGTTCGGGACCCTATCCATCGCACCGGCCGCTTGGCACGGGAGGTCCCGCTGGTCCCCCGTGCGAGGCTCGGGTTCACAGGTTCGCTCAGGCGCCGGAATTCCGTAAACCCACCCGAAGGAGTGTCAGCTCTTCTGACAGGTGGGGCACCAGAAGAGGTTGCGCGCGGCGAGGCCGGCGGTGCGGATCCCGTCGCCGCAGACGTGACAGGGCTGGGTGGCGCGGCGGTAGACGTAGACCTCGCCGCCGTGGTCGTCCACGCGGGGCGGGCGGCCCATGGCCTCGGGGGTGTGCTCGGGTCGTACGGTGTCGATCCGGTTGTGGCGTACGCCCTCGCGCATCAGCGCGACGAGGTCGGCCCACAGGGCGTCCCACTCGGCGGGGGTGATGTCGCGGCCCGCGCGGTAGGGATCGATACCGTGGCGGAAGAGGACCTCCGCCCGGTAGACGTTGCCGACGCCGGCCACGATCTTCTGGTCCATGAGCAGGGCGGCGATGGTCGTACGGCTGCGGCCGATCCTCTGGTACGCCGCCGACGGGTCGGCGTCCTCGCGCAGCGGGTCGGGGCCGAGGCGGGCGTGGACGGCGTCCTTCTCGTCCTCGGTGATCAGGGCGCAGGTGGTGGGGCCGCGGAGGTCGACGTACGCCGTGTCGTTCGCGAGCCGGAGGCGGACGGTGTCGGTGGGCGGCGGCGCGGGGGCGTCCCCGAAGCCGACCTTGCCGAACAGGCCGAGGTGGATGTGGACCCAGTCGGTGTCCCGGAACCGCAGGAACAGGTGCTTGCCGTGGGCCTCGGTGGCGGTCAGCTCGGCCCGGTCCAGAAGGGCGGCGGCGTCGGAGAACTTGCCCTGGGGGCTGGTGACGCGGGGCGTCGTGCCCTGGAAACGGGCGGCGTAGTCCTGCGCCAGCCGATGGATGGTGTGCCCTTCCGGCACGGCGGGCCGTCCTTTCCTCTTCTCCTCGTTCCGCTCCCGCCCGTGCCGCGCGGACGGCGGGCGGGCCTCGCCTCCTCAGCCTAGGCGCGCCTCGTCACCGGCCTTCCCGCTTTCGGCCACGCACGGCGCCCACCCTCCGGCCCGTGCGTCGGGTGGCGGGTGGGCGCGAGCGGGCGGGGAGGCTACTGCTGGGGGTGGTGGGCCGGGATCGGGGGGAGGTCGCCGGTGGTCTCGTACGCGGCCAGCATGTCGATGCGGCGGATGTGGCGCTCGTCACCCGAGAACGGGGTGCCGAGGAACACCTCGACGAACTTGGTCGCCTCCTCGGTGCTGTGCATGCGGGCACCGACGGCCACCACGTTGGCGTTGTTGTGCTGGCGGCCCAGCGCCGCCGTCTCCTCGCTCCAGGCCAGCGCCGCGCGCACGCCCTTCACCTTGTTCGCCGCGATCTGCTCGCCGTTGCCGGAGCCGCCGATCACGACGCCGAGGGCGTCGGCGTCGGCGGCCGTGCGCTCGGCGGCGCGCAGGCAGAAGGGCGGGTAGTCATCCTGGGCGTCGTAGATGTGCGGCCCGCAGTCGACGGGCTCGTGCCCCGCCGCCTTGAGCCACTCGACGAGGTGGTTCTTGAGTTCGAAGCCCGCATGGTCGGAGCCGAGATACACGCGCATGAAACGAGTGTGACATGGGGGAATCGGGGCAGCAGCCCCGGGTCCACGGCATCCGGCGGGCGCTCCGTCAAGGCGTCCGGGGGTGACTCATGTGACACCCGGGCCGCTATGGATTTCGTCGTCAAATGTGAGCGGGACCATAGAAGCTCAAGGGAACCTCAAGTAACAATCCGGATTCAGAGGTTCCCGAATTCGTTCACCTCGGATTCACTGGACCGGCTCGTACACCGCTCGTACGAATCCCGTACCGGACCCCCACGGGCACCCCCGTTCCCGTACGAGAACCCCCCGCTCTACAGGCGTAAAGGAATCCGTCCATGACCCCACCTGGTTCCGGACTTCAGGCAGGCCTCAAGAACCGGCACCTGACGATGATCGCCATCGGCGGTGTGATCGGCGCCGGCCTGTTCGTCGGCTCCAGCTCCGGCATCGCCGCGGCCGGGCCGGGCATTCTGCTGTCCTACGCCCTCGTCGGCACCCTCGTCGTCCTCGTGATGCGCATGCTGGGCGAGATGTCCGCGGCCAACCCGACCTCCGGCTCGTTCTCCGAGCACGCCGACCGCGCGCTCGGCCGCTGGGCCGGTTTCTCCATCGGCTGGCTGTACTGGTTCTTCTGGGTCGTCGTGCTCGCCGTCGAGGGAACCGCGGGCGCCAAGATCCTGGCGGGCTGGGTACCGGCCGTGCCGCAGTGGGGCTGGGCCCTCATCGTGATGCTGGTGCTGACCGCGTCCAACCTCGTCTCGGTCGGTTCCTACGGCGAGTTCGAGTTCTGGTTCGCCGGCATCAAGGTCGTGGCGATCGGCGCGTTCATCGTCGTCGGTCTGCTCGCGATCTTCGGTGTGCTGCCGGGCGCGCACGCCGACAAGGCGTCCTTCACCAACCTCACCGGCCACGGCGGATTCCTGCCCCACGGTCCGGGCGCGATCCTCACCGGTGTCCTGCTGGTCGTCTTCTCCTTCATGGGCAGCGAGATCGCCACCCTGGCGGCCGGTGAGTCGGAGGACCCGCAGCGCGCGGTCACCAAGGCCACCAACAGCATCATCTGGCGTATCGGTGTCTTCTACCTCGGCTCGATCCTCGTCGTGGTCACGCTGCTGCCGTGGAACGACCCGTCGCTGGAGAAGCAGGGTTCGTACGTCGCCGCGCTGAACTCCCTCGGCATCGCGCACGCCGGCGAGATCATGAACGTCATCGTGCTGACGGCGGTCCTGTCCTGTCTCAACTCCGGCCTGTACACGGCCTCCCGCATGGCCTTCTCGCTCGGCCAGCGCGGTGACGCGCCCAAGGCGTTCGCCCGCACCACCTCCCGCGGTGTGCCGATGGCGGCGATCCTCGCGTCGGTCGTCTTCGGCTTCGTGGCCGTCTTCTTCAACTACGAGTTCCCCGACACCGTCTTCCTCTTCCTGGTCAACTCCAGCGGTGCGGTGGCCCTGTTCGTGTGGCTCGTCATCTGCTTCTCGCAGCTGCGGATGCGCCGGATCATCCAGCGCGAGGCGCCGGAGAAGCTCGTCGTGCGGATGTGGCTGTACCCCTACCTGACCTGGGCGGCGGCCACGGTGATCGTGGCGGTCCTGGTGTACATGCTCTTCGACACCGAACACGACGGCCGGGAGACCGTGCTGCTGTCGCTGCTCGTCGCGGCGATCGTGGTGGCCATCTCCCTCGTCAAGCAGAAGGTGGCGGGCGACCGTCCGGCCCCGGCCGCGGAGGCCGCCACGGACAAGGTCTCCATCGGCTGACCCACGCCCTCACCCGCACGACGGCCGCGGGGCCTGACGACGTTCGTCAGGCCCCGCGGCCGTCGTGTGTGCCGGGCTGTGCTCAGCGCCTGCCCGCGAACTTCCACGCGGTGGGCAGCAGCCCCATCGCGAGGGCGGCCTTGAGGGCGTCGCCGATCAGGAACGGCACGAGACCGGCCGCGACCGCCTGGCCGAGGGAGAGGTGGGCGGCCAGGGCCAGGTACGGCACGCCGACGGCGTAGATGACGGCCGAGCCGAGGATCATCGTGGCCGCCATGCGCAGCGGGGAGCGGTCGGCGCCGCGGCGGGCGAGGGCGCCCACGACGGCGGAGGCGAGCAGCATGCCGAGGACGTAGCCGAAGGACACCGCGCCGGCGCCGGACTCGCCGCCCGCGAACCACGGCACGCCGGCCATGCCCGCGACGGTGTACAGGGCGAGGGAGAGGAAGCCGCGACGGGCGCCGAGCGCGGTGCCCACCAGCAGCGCGGCGAAGGTCTGGCCGGTCACCGGCACCGGCGAGCCGGGCACGGGCACCGACAGCTGGGCGGCGAGCCCGGTGAGCGCGGCGCCGCCGAGCACGAGGGCGGCGTCGCGGACGCGGGACGCGGGCAGCAGGTCGGCGAGGACGGCACCCGGTCGGGCGCTGACGGTGGCGGTGCTCATGGGGACTCCGCGGGGTGAGGGGACAGGTGGGAACATCGCGACGCTATACCGGCGCGCCGAATCCGATCACCGTCAGCGCTCGACAAAGGGTTGATCGCCCCCTTGGTGGGCTCCGCACAAAGAGTGCCGCTCACACCGGGTACGGCGTGACGACGGTCACTGAGGTGGAGTGCTCCAGCAGACTCGACGAGCTGACGCCGCGTCTGTAGGGATCTGCCAAAGGGCTGTGGACATCGGTCCGGCGGCCTGCGAGCGTCTCGGCCGGGACTGCGACGACGTAACCGGAATCTCACTCTCCGAATGCCGGGCGTCCGGATACTGGACGGCCTCTCCGTGTGAACGGACAGGGCGCCCAGACTGGGTTGATTTTTACCCGCCTATCGCATCGGGAGAGCCGCGCCCATGCCCAGCAGTACCCGCTCGGAGACACCACGACTGGCGGACAATCCCGCCCTTTCCCATGGCCTCAGGCAGCGCCACCTGTCGATGATCGCCCTCGGCGGCGTGATCGGCGCGGGCCTGTTCGTCGGGTCGGGCGCGGGCATCGCCGCCGCCGGCCCGTCCATCGTGATCGCCTACGCCCTCTCCGGGCTGCTGGTGATGCTGGTGATGCGGATGCTCGGCGAGATGTCGGCCGCCTACCCGTCCTCGGGCTCCTTCTCCGCCCACGCCGAGCGGGCGATCGGCCCCTGGGCCGGGTTCGCCGCGGGCTGGTCCTTCTGGGTGCTGCTGTGCACCGCCGTCGGCCTGGAGGGCATCGGTGCGGCGAGGATCGCCCAGGGCTGGGTGCCCGGCAGCCCGCAGTGGATGTGGGTCGCCCTGTTCATGCTGGTCTTCCTCGGCGCGAACCTGGCCGCCGTGAGGAACTTCGGCGAGTTCGAGTTCTGGTTCGCCGCGCTCAAGGTCGGCGCGATCTCGCTGTTCCTGGTGCTCGGCGTGCTCGCCATCACGGGCGTGCTGCCCGGTACCGACTCCCCCGGCACCTCCCACCTCACCCACTTCCTTCCGCACGGCGGCCAGGGCCTGGTCATCGGCCTGCTCGCCTCGATCTTCGCCTACGGCGGCCTGGAGACGGTCACCATCGCGGCGGCGGAGTCCGAGGACCCGGTGCGGGGCGTGGCACGCGCGGTGCGCACGGCGATGTGGCGCATCGCCGTCTTCTACATCGGTTCCATGGCCGTCGTCGTGACCCTGGTCCCCTGGAACTCCCCGGACGTCGTGACGCACGGCCCTTACGTGGCGACCCTGGACCACCTCGGTATCCCGGGCGCGGGCCGGCTGATGGACGTCGTGGTGTTCGTGGCCCTGCTGTCCGCGATGAACGCCAACATCTACGGCTCCTCGCGCATCGCCTACTCCCTGGTCGAGCGCGGCCAGGGCCCCAAGGCGCTGGCGAAGCTGTCCGGCGGGGTGCCCCGGATCGGCGTGCTGACCTCCTGCCTGGTCGGCTTCGTCTGCGTGCTGCTGAGCTACTGGCGGCCCAACGACGTCTTCCCCTGGCTGCTGAACATGATCGGCGCGGTGATCCTGATCGTCTGGATCTTCATCGCCGTCTCCCAGCTGCTGCTGCGCCGCCGGATCGAGCGCGAGGAACCGGAGAAGCTGGTGGTGCGGATGTGGGCGTTCCCGTACCTGACCTGGTTGGCGCTCGCGGGCATGGCCGCGGTCTTCGTGCTGATGGCGTGGCAGCCGGACACCCGGGTCCAGCTGTACTCGTCGGGTGCGATGACGGTGGTGCTCGCGGCGGCGGGTTACGCCTGGCAGCGGGTGCGCGCCAGGCGCTGATCCCCTACGGCGCCGACGGCGAGGCCCCCATGTGCGACACGTGGGGGTCTTTCTGTTGTCCCGGCACTGTTGTTGCTAGCGTGTAGTTGCAAGTAACTTGCAATAAGGTTCCGGAGGGGATCACCCATGCCCGTCTACACGCTGCCCGACCTGCCCTACGACTACTCCGCGCTGGCTCCCGTGATCAGCCCCGAGATCATCGAGCTGCACCACGACAAGCACCACGCGGCCTACGTGAAGGGCGCCAACGACACACTGGAGCAGCTCGCGGAGGCACGGGACAAGGGGTCCTGGGCCTCGGTCAACGGCCTGGAGAAGAACCTGGCCTTCCACCTGTCCGGGCACATCCTGCACAGCATCTACTGGCAGAACATGACCGGCCCGAAGGACGGCGGCGGTGAGCCGCTGGCCGCGGACGGGGTGGGCGAACTCGCCGAGGCGATCGCGGAGTCCTTCGGTTCCTTCGCCGGCTTCAGGGCCCAGCTGTCCAAGGCCGCGGCCACCACGCAGGGCTCCGGCTGGGGCGTCCTCGCGTACGAGCCGCTGAGCGGCCGGCTGATCGTGGAGCAGGTCTACGACCACCAGGGCAACGTCGGGCAGGGCGCCACGCCGCTCCTCGTCTTCGACGCCTGGGAGCACGCCTTCTACCTCCAGTACAAGAACCAGAAGGCCGACTTCGTCGAGGCCATGTGGCAGGTGGTCGACTGGCAGGACGTGGCACGCCGCCACCAGGCCGCCAGGTCCCGCGCCGATTCGCCGCCGCTCGCCCCGTGAGCGCGCGCGTGCGCTGAGGCGCCCTGCCTCGTGATCGTCTTCTCACCCTTCACGACGGCAGGCGGATGAAGGAAGGCCCTCCGCGAGGACGTGACTCGCGGAGGGCCTTCCGCCGTGCGCACCCAGCGCGTTCAGGTCTCCCCGCTTTCCCCACATAAAAGGGATTGACGCCTCTCTGACGATCATTACAACCTGTGTTCCCGTGATGACATCCAGTGTGCGGGTGCTGGCCGCCGGCGACCGCTTCGTACTGCCCTCGCTGATCACGGCCGCGCTGGCCCGCCAAGCCCGCTTCGACGTCAGGGAGTTGACGCTCGACTGGCCGCAGAAACCATTCGGCAGGGTCGGCGAGGTCCAGGAGGCCAGCGACGTGGAGGACGAGCTGATCGCGGCCCTCGCCGGCGCGGACGTCCTCGTCACCCAGACGGCACCGGTCACCGAGCGGGTCCTCACCGCCCGCCCGGAGTTACGGCTGGTCGCGGTCTGCCGGAGCCGCCCGGTGAACGTCAACCTCGACGCGGCCCGGCAACACGGCGTGCGGGTGTGCTGCGCGCCCGGCCGCAAAGCCGCGGCGACGGCCGAGTTCACCGTCGGCCTGCTGCTCGCCGCCCTGCGGCGCATTCCGCAGGCCCACGACCGCCTGGCCGAACAAGGGAGTTGGGCGGGCCCGAGGTACTACACATACGAGCACAGCGGCCTCGAACTGGAGGACCTGCCCGTCGGGATCATCGGCTACGGCGCGGTCGGCAGCCGGGTGGCGCGGGCGCTGGGGGCGTTCGGAGCGCGGGTGATGGTGTACGACCCGTACGCGCGGGGCGAGATGTACGGGCTGCGTATGGCCTCGCTGGACGAGCTGCTGCGGCGCTCGCGGGTGATCAGCCTGCACGCCAGGGTCACCGAGGAGACGCGGGGGCTCATCGGGGCGCGGGAGCTGGCGCTGCTGCCGCCGGGGGCGGTGGTGGTGAACGCGGCGCGGGGGGCTCTGCTGGACGAGGGGGCGCTGTGCGACGCGCTGGAGGACGGGCGTCTCGCGGCGGCGGCGCTGGACGCGTACGCCGACGAGCCGCTGCCCGCCGACTCGCGGTTGCGGACGGTCGGGGGGCGGGTGGTGCTGACACCGCATGTCGGCGGGGCGAGCCGGGCGGTGGCGGAGAAGGGGGCGCGGGCCGCGGCGGCGGAGGTGGGGCGGTGGGTGCGGGGGGAGCGGCTCCTGCACTGCCTGACGTGAGCCGCGCGCGGCGGGCGGGCGGACGCCCGCCGTAGCCGTAGGGGCGCGGGCCGGTGGCCGGGCGTGGATGCCTCATGGCCGATCGCGCACACGGGCGCAGCCACGCGTCCAACACAG
>NZ_JBSFLI010000022.1:44581-133109 GCF_053598955.1 Streptomyces sp. NPDC001056
AGCCCCGCACGGCGGGCGGACGCCGCCGTAGGGGCGCGGGCCGGTGGCCGAGCACGGATGCCTCAAGACCGGTCACGCACACGGGCGCAGCCACGCGTCCAACACAGCCCCGCACGGCGGGCGGACGCCGCCGTAGGGGCGCGGGCCGGTGGCCGAGCACGGATGCCTCAAGACCGGTCACGCACACGGGCGCAGCCACGGGTCGAACACGGCCCCGCGCCCCGGGGGCGCCGTTCCGCCGGCGGAATGGGCCCGGCGTGGAGCCGGGCCCGTGCAGGCCGCTCGGCTACAGGTTGCTGAAGTCCGGCCCCTGCGTCCGGGTCCGCTTGATCTCGTAGAAGCCCGGGACCGAGGCCACCGCCAGGGTGCCGTCCCAGAGGCGGGCGGCCAGTTCGCCCTTGGGGGCGGGGGTGACGACAGGGCCGAAGAAGGCGATCTGCTCGCCGTCGTCGCCGGGGACGGCGATGACCGGGGTGCCGACCTCCTGGCCGACCTTGTCGATGCCCTCCTTGTGGGAGGCGCGCAGCTCGGCGTCGAACTCGAAGTCCTCCTGCTCGGCGTAGTCGATCAGCTCGGCCGGCAGGCCGACGTCGGCGAGCGCGCCGGCGATGGCCTCCAGGGTCGCGCCCTCGCCGTTGTTGTGGATACGGGTGCCGAGCGCGGTGTAGAGCGGGCCGACGACGTCCTGGCCGTGCTTCTGCCAGGCGGCGGTGACCACCCGTACCCCCTGCCAGGCCCGGATGGCCAGCATCTCCCGGTACTCGTCGGGCAGCTCGTCCAGCTTGTCCTCGTTGAGGACGGCGAGGCTCATGATGTGCCAGCGGACCTCGATGTCGCGGAGCTTCTCCACCTCCAGGACCCAGCGGGAGGTCATCCAGGCCCAGGGACACAGCGGGTCGAACCAGAAGTCGACGGGGGTCTTGCCGGACGGGGAAGCGGTCTCGGACATGGCTCTCCTCAGCGAAAACGGTCTTCTGGGAGGAGCAACGACGCCGTCACGGAGGGCATTCCCCGCTGAATCCGGTCAGGGGCACATGGCAGGATCGGTCCTGTTCAGCCCTCAACCACGCGATCACAAGGGAGTGCCGCCGTGCCCGGTGAGAATCTTTCCCGCGACGAGGCCCGGGAGCGGGCCGCCCTGCTGTCCGTCGACGGATACGACGTGTCCCTGGACCTCAGGTCGGCCGTCGGCGACACCGACGGCGAGCCGCGCACCTTCCGCTCGGTCACCACGATCCGCTTCCGCTGCAACGAGCCCGGCGCCGCGAGCTTCGCCGACCTGGTCGCGCCGAGCGTGACCGCCGTGTCGCTCAACGGCAAGGACCTGGACCCGAGCGAGGTCTTCGACGGCGCCCGCATCGCCCTGGAGGACCTGGCCGCGGAGAACGAACTGGTGGTCGACGCCCAGTGCGCCTACTCGCGCACCGGCGAGGGCATGCACCGCTTCGTGGACCCCGAGGACGGCGAGGTCTACCTCTACACGCAGTACGAGCCCGCCGACTCCCGCCGGGTGTTCGCCAACTTCGAGCAGCCGGACCTCAAGGCGCCCTTCCGCTTCGAGGTGCGCGCGCCCGAGGGCTGGACGGTGTGGAGCAACGGCGCGGGTGAACTCGCCGACGGTGTCTGGAGGTTCGCGGAGACCAAGCCCATCTCGACGTACATCACGTGCGTGGTGGCGGGGCCGTACCACTATGTGACCGACTCCTACTCCCGTACGCTCGCGGACGGTACGACGCTGGAGATCCCGCTGGGCGCGATGTGCCGCAAGGGGCTCGCGCCGCACTTCGACGCAGAGGACGTCTTCCTGGTCACCAAGGAGGGCCTGGACTTCTTCCACGAGCACTTCGACTACCCGTACCCGTTCGGGAAGTACGACCAGGCGTTCGTGCCGGAGTACAACCTGGGCGCGATGGAGAACCCGGGCCTGGTCACCTTCCGCGAGGAGTTCATCTTCCGCGGGAAGGTGACGCAGGCGTCGTACGAGGCCCGTGCCAACGTGATCCTGCACGAGATGGCGCACATGTGGTTCGGCGACCTGGTCACCATGGCCTGGTGGGACGACCTGTGGCTGAAGGAGTCCTTCGCGGACTTCATGGGCACGTTCGCCAATGTCGGCGCGACCCGCTTCAAGGACGCCTGGATCACCTTCGCCAACCGCCGCAAGGCGTGGGCGTACCGCGCGGACCAGCTGCCCTCCACGCACCCGGTCACGGCGGACATCCGCGACCTCCAGGACGCCAAGCTGAACTTCGACGGCATCACGTACGCCAAGGGTGCCTCGGTGCTCAAGCAGCTGGTGGCGTACGTCGGCCAGGACGCGTTCCTGGAGGGCGCGCGCCGGTACTTCAAGCGGCACGCGTACGGCAACACGCGCCTCGGCGACCTGCTGTCGGTGCTCGGCGAGACCAGCGGCCGGGACATGACGGCGTGGTCGCGGTCCTGGCTGCAGACGGCCGGGGTGAACACGCTGACCCCGCAGGTGCTCCTGGCCGACTCGCGCGTCTCCGAGCTGGCGGTGGTCCAGGAGGCCCCGGAGCCACACCCCGAACTGCGCCCGCACCGGGTCGCGGTGGGCCTGTACCGGCTCACCGACGGCGGCGCCCTCGAACGGTACGCGCGGGGGGAGACGGACGTGGAGGGCCCGCGCACCGTCGTGGCGGACCTCGCCGGCGCCGAGGCCCCGGACCTGGTCCTGGTCAACGACGACGACCTCACCTACTGCAAGATCCGCTTCGACGCCGCCTCGCTGGCCACGCTCCGGGAGCACCTGGGCGACCTGACCGACCCGCTGGCGCGCGCGCTGTGCTGGTCGGCGCTGTGGAACATGACCCGGGACGCGCTGCTGCCCGCCCGGGACTTCATCGCCCTGGTGCTGCGGTTCGCGGGCCGCGAGTCCGACATCGGCGTGCTCCAGATGCTGCACGCGTGGACGCACACGGCGCTGGACCGCTACGCCTCCCCCGCCTGGCGCGAGACCGGCGGCGCGCTGCTCGCCGAGGGCGCGCTGCGGGAGCTGCGGGCGGCCGACGCGGGCAGTGAGCACCAGCTGGCGTGGGCGCGGTTCTTCGCCTCGACGGCCACGGCCGAGGCGGACCTCGCGCTGCTGAAGGAGCTGCTGGACGGCACGACGACGATCGAGGGTCTGGAGGTGGACCAGGAGCTGCGCTGGGCGCTCCTGGAGCCGCTGGCCGCGCACGGGGCGGCCGACGAGTCGGTGATCGCCGCCGAGCTGGCCCGGGACGACACCGCGTCCGGCAAGCGCCACCAGGTCCGCTGCCTCGCGGCCCGTCCGTCGGCGGCGGTCAAGGCGCAGGCGTGGGCGCAGGTGGTGGAGTCCGACACGCTGTCCAACGCCCTGGTGGAGGCCACGATCGCGGGCTTCGACCAGCCCTCCCAGCGGGAGCTGACGGCTCCGTACGCCGAGAAGTACTTCGCGGCCATCGACCGCCTGTGGCAGGAGCGTTCGATCCAGATCGGCATGGACATCGTCAGCGGGCTGTTCCCCGCCCTCCAGGACCGGCCCGAGACGCTGGAGGCGACGGACGCGTGGCTGGCGGCGCACCAGGACGCGGCGCCCGCGCTGCGGCGCCTGGTGCTGGAGGCGCGGGACGACCTCGCGCGGGCGCTCCGGGGGCAGGAGTGCGACGCGCAGGCGCGGTGATCCTTGGCCTGAGCCTGGGCGGTCGGTGACCGTTACGGGATTCGTGCCCTGACGGCCGTAACCCCTGGTTCACCCCCGGGTGGACCAGGGGTTTCCGGCGTCCTTTCGGCACCCGAACACCTGACCTTTAGTACTACCTTGTCCGCATTTCTCGACGACTGTGTAACAGCGGTTAAAGGGGAGACCAAGGGTGGGCATGCGAGGGGCATGACGCACAACACCCCGCTTTCCCCCCGCCCCCTCGGCCACCTCGGCCGCCTGGCCGAGGCCCACCAGCGGGTCCTGACCACGGCCCAGCTGCGCGCCCACGGGGTGACCGCGGCCGAGCTGTCCGCACGGTGCCGCGCGGGCGGGCCGTGGACCCGACTGCTGCCGCACGTCTACCTGTTGCACCCAGGACCCCCGACGGACGAGGAGCGGCTGCACGGGGCCCTGCGGTACGCGGCCCGCGAACCGGGGTCCGGTGTCCCGGTCCAGCCGACGGGGCGGCACGCGTACCGCCCGCCCTACCCGGGCGCGGTCCTCACCGGTCTCGCGGCGCTCGCCCTGTACGGCTTCGCCTCGGCACCGCCGCTGGCGGACCTGGAGCACGTCGACGTCCTGGTGCCCCGGCAGCGCCGGCTGCGCTCCACCGGCTACGTCCGCGTCCTGCGCACACCCGACCTCCCCACCCCCCGCACGGTGACGGGCCTGCCGGTGGCACCGGTGCCGCGGGCGCTGGCGGACGCGCTGGCGGAGCTGCGGGACGGGGAGGCGGTACGGCGGCTGCTGACCGAGGCGGTGCGCGGCGGGCACTGCGAACCGGCGGCCGTCGTAAGGGAGTTGACCCGGGCGAAGCTGCTCGGCCTGCCGCACGTGGTGGACGCGGTCGACTCGCTGGTGGCGGAGGGCCGCGCCATCGCGGAGCACCGGCTGTATCGCATGGTCCGCGAGTACGGCCTCCCGGACCCGCTGTGGAACGTCGACCTGCGGCTGCCCGGCGGCCCCCACCTCGGCGCCCTGGACGCGTACTGGCCGGACCAGGCGGTCGCGGTCGAGCTGGACACCCGCGCGCTCCACCGGCAGCCGACGGCCGCGGTCGACCCGGACGCCCCGGCCGACGCGTTCGACGCGGACGCCGAGTGGTCGGAGTACGCCCGCAGGCGGGAGCACCTGGAGCGGCTCGGGATCACGGTCGTCCATCTGACCCCGAGGAAGCTCAGGGACGCGATGGAGCAGCAGGCCGCGGTGGTCCGTACGGCCCTGATGGCGGCGGACGACCGCGAGCCCGCCGCCTGTGTGGTGGTCCTGCCCCGGTAGCGGGTCAGGGACTCTCCGGGGTCTCCGGGGCCTCGTGGTGGACGTGCAGGTCGCCGTTCATCACGGTGAAGACGGTGCCGTGGCCCTCGGCCGTGTTGTTCTGGGTCGGACCGGCGGCCTCCGGGTCGGCCCCGGGGCCGACCTGGTGGACCTCGACGCGGTTGTCGTTCCCGGCGACGACCGGGCCGGAGGCGTCGCCTCCGATGCGGACGGAGTGGCGGGACACGGGGCCTCCCTGGGGCGCGGGGTCACTGTTCACGGGTCAGGAAGAGCGTTCCGCAGCTGAAGCACTGCACGCCCTCCCGGTAGGTCTTGGTCATGGTGGTGCTGACCTTGGCGGAGTCGTTCCCGATGAGGGTGATCGTCGTGGTGGCCTCGCCGAGGAGATCGGTGCAGGAGCCGCTGGTCGTGTCGTAGATGGGCCGCTCGGCGCTGTAGGTGTCGCCGCTGCCGGTGAACTCGGTGCTCGCGTCCTGGCCGCACGCGTCGCGTCCCCGGGAGACGTACCCGCCGCCCGACGCGTCGAACTGGTACGTGGCACCGTCGCTGCCCCTCCAGCGGCCGGCGAGACCGGTCTCCGAAGAGCTGGACGAACTGGATGAACCGGAGTGGCTCTCCGCGAACGAGTGCACCGCCTGGCTGATGACGACCCTGCCGACGACGACGGCGACGATCACGGCGACGACCTTGAGGATCACGGAGGCCCCCGCGGCGGAGGCCCCGGCCGCGCCGGCTCCCGCGGCACCCGCACCCGCCGCCCCCGCACCCGTTCCCGCCGCGCCGGTCGCCGCCGCCCCCGCGTGCGCGGCACCGGCGGACTGCGCGACGGCCCCGGCCTTGGCCGCGCCGACCTTGGCGGCCCCGGCCTTGGCGGCCCCGGCCTTGGCGGCGCCCGCCTTCGCCGCGCCCGCGGAATGCGCACCGGCGGCGTGGGGAGCGGCCGCATGGGGCGCCGCCGCGTGCGGGGCGGCCGCGGAGTGCTGGACCGCCGCCTGGTGCGCACCCGCCTGCGGTGCCGTGGTCGCGTGCTGCGCCGCCGTGGTGTGCGCCGTCGTACCGGGATCCACCGGCGTGGCGGGCGCGTGGGCCGCCGTGCCGTGCGCGCCCGCCGCGTGGGCGGACGACGGGTCGGGACCCGTCGGTCCGGAGGACGCGAGGTTCGAGGCACCCCCGTCCGGCTGGGGCAGCGTGCCCGGGGCGTTCGCGGCGTGCGGGGGGACGTACTGGTGGGCACCCGCGGCGGCGTCGGCGCCGTGGAGGTCGCCGAGCTGGCGCCACAGCATGGCCGCCTCGGTGAGCAGGACGGCCGCCATGACCCGGCGGCCGGTGAGCAGGCTGCGGATGCCCTGCTCATGGGTGAAGTACGCGACGGCCTGCCGGTCGCCGGCCAGCTGGGCGGCGGGCAGTCCGCGCTCCAGCAGCCGGCCCCACACGCCGAACCGCAGCGAGCGGGCCAGCGCCGGGGACGCCGCCCGCACGATCCGTACCGCCAGCTCGGGGCGTCCGTCCCGCTCGGCCAGTTCGGCCACCACCTCCAGGGCGCGGGCGTGCTGCTCGACCTGCGCGGCGGTGGTGGCGGGGCGGCCGATCCAGCCGGCGAAGTGGTCGCACAGCTGCTCGACGGAGAAGGGCTCGGGGTCGCGCTCGCGCAGCGCCGGTACGACGTCGGGCACGGCGCGGTAGCCGCGCTGCGTCTGCTCGGCGAGGCCGAGGTCCACCAGGCGGCCGCAGAGCACGGCGGTGTCGGACGCGCCGCCGAGGGCCTCGATGTGGCCGACGTCCAGGTCGGCGTCGTCGAGCGTGGTCAGCAGCCGCAGGACGCGCAGCGCTTCGGCGTCCAGCCGGCCGAGCAGCAGGGGCAGCAGGTCGCCGACCTCGCCGGGGCGGGGCAGCACGGCGGTGCCGGACGGCGCCAGGCGGGTGAGGGCGGCCGCGCGCAACAGCAGCAGGGGCCGCCCGGACGACGTCTCCCACAGGTCGCCCGCCGTGTCGCCCTCCGGGCCCGCGGCCACGGGCCGGCCCAGTTCGCGCGCGAGGAGCTCCAGCGCGGGGGCGCGGCCGATGCCGTCCAGGCGCAGGGCGGTGCCGTCGCCGAGCAGCGATCTGTCCCGTGCGGCGACGACGAAGGTGGCGTCGGGGGCCGCGTCCATGAGCGTGCGCAGACCCTCCGGGGAGAAGTCGGCGTTGTCGACGTAGACGGTGACGCGCACGCCGGTCATCAGACGGCGCAGTTCGGGGCTGGAGGGGGCGTAACCGCGCGTCTCGTAGCAGGCCTCGAACATGTCCTGGGCGAGGTCCTCGGGTTCGCGCCGGGCCGCGTCGAGGAAGAGCACGCCGTCGCGTTCCGGGGTGAGGGTGCGGGCCGCGTGCCGCAGCAGGGTGCTCTTGCCCACGCCGGGCTCGCCCCACAGCTGGACCGGGCCGCCGTCACGGACGGCGGTCGCGAGCCGTGCCAGGTCGCCGTCCCGGCCGAGCGGGGCCGCCTGCCGCCGGGGCAGCAGGGCCACCCTGTCGCGGCGCACCGGCCGGGGCCGCTGCCCCTCCATGAGGAGGGTGACCGTCGAGCCGTGCTGGGCGTCGATGACCACGTTGTGGTCACCGGCGACGACCGGGCCGCCCGCGTCGCCCGCGATGTCGATCCGCCGCGCGGACCGCTCACCCCCGGGCCGTCCGTTCTCGGATCTCGCGCGTTCCGGCCCTGCGCCGCCGGCCCCCGTGGGCTCGTTCGCGTCCGTGTTCGCCATGACAACCCCCGATGTGCCGTGCACCGTGCCGCCGGCGCCGGAACCCTGTCGTGCCGGTGCCCTGCCGCCACGCTAGCCACGGGCGAGCGCCGGACTGTCGTCAAAGTACGGGTTTCCCCCGACGATTTCGAGCGGTTCCGGAACGCCCGACACCACCTCTGCACAAGCGAGTTCAGGATTCCGGGTAGGCGATCTCGGACAGCAGCGCGAGGTTCTCGATGCGCACGGTGCGGTAGCCGGTGGTGACGGCGCCCGAACGGCGCAGCCGGCGCAGTGCCTTGTGCACGCTGGGCTCCGCCGCGCCCGCGAGGGTGGCCAGTTCGGGCTGGGTGATCGGCCAGTGGATCACCGCGCCGGCGCCCGCGCGCTCCCCGTACGTCATCGCCAGGTGGTGCAGCACCCGGGCCAGCCGGGTGCCGACGTCGCAGCCGGTGAAGTTGATGCGATGGGCGTTGGCGAGACGCAGCTTGGCCACGATGGAGCGGTTCACGGCGTCCGCGATCCGCGCGTCCCGGCGCAGGCAGTCCAGGAAGGCCGCCCGGGTCATCATGCGGGCGACGACGGGACCGCAGGTGGTGACCGTGGCCGAGCGGGGCTTGCCGTCCACGGCGGCCAGTTCGCCCACCAGGTCGCCGCCCATCCGCACGGCGAGCAGCGCGTCGCGCCCGTCCTGGGTGCGTCCGGTGGCCTTCACCACACCGTCGAGCAGGATGAGCACGAAGTCGGTGCGGTCCGCCTCCCGCATCAGGATCCGGTCCGCGTCGTAGCGCACCCGCGTCCCCAGGGCCAGCAGCCGGGCGCGCGTGTCCGCGCCGAGGCCGCCGAGCAGGCTGGGCGCCGGCCAGTCCCACTCCTCGCGCGGCCGCCGTCCGGCGCGCGCGACGGACCGTGTGCCGTCCACCATGGCCCCAGTATCCCCGCCCGACCCCGTATTCCTACGAGTTGTGCGCTCCCGGTTGCGGGAAGACTGGAGTACGTCCCCCGCCGCCGAGCCGAAGCAGGTCCCATGAAAGCCGAGTTGGAGTACCGGGCCGTGCTGGCCGTGGACGTCGAACGGTCCGCCGGGCGCGGGGACCGGGCCCTGTTCGAGATCCGGGCGCGGCTCACGGAGATGGTCGAGGAGGCGTTCGCCGCGAGCGGTGTCGACTGGGCCGCGTGTCTGCGCCACGACCTGGGCGACGGGTTGCGCGTGACGGCCCCGGCGGGCACCCGCAAGGCGGCGCTCGTCCATCCGCTGGTACCCGAACTCGCCCTGCGGCTGCGGACGTACAACCGCGGGGCCTCGCCGCTGACCCGGATCCGGGTGCGGATCGCCCTGCACGCGGGCGACGTCCGGGTGTCCCCGGACGGGGAGGTCGCCGGGAGCCCGCTGGAGGTCCTCGCCCGCCTGCTGGACGCGCCGCCCGCGCGGGCCGCGCTGGCCGGGGCGCCCGAGACGGTGCCCGCCTCGCTGCTGCTGTCCGGGCACTTCTACGACGAGACGGTGCGGCACGGCCATCTCGGCCTGTTCCCCGAGGACTTCCGCAAGGTCGGCTTCACGGTGAAGGAGCACACCGCCGACGCCTGGCTCCAGCTGCCCGGCTGGCAGCTGCCTCCGGAACCGGCGCGGGCCGACGAACCGAGGACCGGTCCGGAGTCCGGCCCGAAGACCGGCGAGGAGACCGGCGCGCAGGCCGGTTCGAAGGCCGGTTCGAAGATGGTCAACAAGGCCTCCGGCCACGGCGTCGTCTACGCCACCCAGCACGGCACCCAGCACATCCGGATCGAGAACCGGATCGAGAAGAAGCAGTGAGGAAGGCCGTCATGAACGACGAACTGACCGTGCTCGCCGAGGTCGGGGCCGCCGCCGTGGTCACCGCGATGGCCACCGACCTGTGGCAGGAGACCCGCGGCGCCGTCGTCGCCCTGTTCCGCCCGGACCGCCGCCGCCGGGCCGCCCTGGAGACCCAGCTCGACGGCAACGCCACGCTCGTACGGGAGGCGGCGGACCCCGAGGCCGTACGGCAGGCGCTGTCCGCCTACTGGACCCTGGAGCTGACCTCACTGCTGCGCCGCGACCCGGCGGTCCGCACCGCGCTGGAGCGGCTCGCGGCCGCCGTCGGTCCGGTCCCCCGGGGAGAGGCACGGGGGCGGGAGCTGCGGCAGACGAACACGGCACGGGACTCCGGGATCGTGTTCGCCGTGCAGCAGGGCAACCAGAACGCCTACGGCGCGAAAGCGGACCCGGCGGAGCAGTCACAGGGCTAGTCGCCGCAGTACTCGGCCTCCAGCACCGTGCCCGTCCCGCCCGCCCAGTCCCCGTTGAAGTTCGCGGCCAGCGTGTGGCGGCCGTCGGGCGTCGTCGCCGCGACCGAGGTGGAGCCCTGGATGTCGCCGGTGTGCGTCCAGACGTGGACGCCGCAGGACAGCCGCCGGTCCATGAGACCGAGGCCGTAGCGGACGTCCGGGTCCTCCCCGGTCTCCACGGTGGTCTTCATCTCGGCCAGCTGCCGTGCGGGCAGCAGCCGTCCGCCGAGCAGGGCGGCGTAGAAGCGGTCCATGTCGGCCGAGTCGGAGATCATCGCGCCGGAGGCGGCGGCGAAGGAGGGGTCGAGGTCCGTGACGTCGTACGGCGCTCCCGCCGGGTCGCCCAGCTTCGAGTAGGCCCGGCTGCTGGGCCGCGGAACGGTGATCGCCGCACCGGGCACGGACGTTGCCGTCAGGCGCAGCGGATCGATGATCCGCCGGGTGATCTCGGTGGCGTACGGGTGCCCCGTCGCCTTCTCGATGACCAGCCCGGCGAGCACGTAGTTGGTGTTGGAGTAGCGCCAGGAGGTGCCCGGCGCGAAGTCCGGGGCGTGGCGCGTGGCGAGGGCGACCAGCCGGCGCGGGGTGAGCGTGTCGTAGCGGTGTTCCCGGAAGCCGTCCTCGGTGAAGTACCGGGCGCGGAAGTCCTGGTCGGCGGTGTAGCTGTGGACACCGCTGGTGTGGCTGAGGAGCTGGCGCAGGGTGATGCGGCGGCCGTCGTTGCCGTGACCGTCGACCAGGCCCGGCAGCCAGGTGTCCACCGTGTCGTCCAGGGACAGCCTTCCCTCCGCCTCCAGCTGGAGCAGGACGGTGGCGACGAACGTCTTGGTCAGACTGCCGACGCGGTAACGGTCGTCCGCCGAACGGGACCTGCCCGTGCGGAGGTCGCCGACGCCGGCCGTGGCGGACCATGTCCCGTGGCGATCGCGGACGGTGACGGTCACCCCGGGGACGCCGGACCTGACCGCGGCGTCGACGGCGCCGAGGGTCGCGGCGTGGACGGGGGCGGCCGGGGTCGTGAACGCGGTCGCGAGGGCCGTCGCGAGGAGCAGGGCGGCGCCCGTCAGGACCGTGCGAGCCGGCATGTCTTCCCCCAGCCTGTGGTGTGCGGTGGCCGGAGGAAGATACCCGGTCAGCCCTTCGGGAGCACGAGTTCGGTGTTGCGGTCGGCCGAGGTGCCCGCCAGGTTCGTCCTCGCGCCGGGAGCGTTGAAGGCCAACTCCCGGTAGAGGGAGGCCAGTCCGGTCTGGGAGAGGTCGGTGAAGTCGGTGCGGGCCGGGGCGGCGGACTCGATCAGCGTGGTGAACAGGGAGATCGTGCCGTCCTTGTTGTCGACCAGCTCGATGATGCGCGCGAGGTGCGGGTGGTCGATGTGGGAGGCGGTGGAGATCTCCCAGAAGGAGTGGCCCGCGCCGCTCTTGTGCGGGGTGATCTCGTTCTCGTGCTTGTGCCCGTTGACCCAGGCCAGCACGTTGGCGTGCCGGGACAGCAGCGCGACCAGCTCGGCGCCGGTGTGCCGCATCTCGCCGGGCCGGGCCGGGTCGGGGCGGGTGTTGGTCATCGAGTCGCTGGTGTGGTGGCTGAAGACGACGGCGTAGGAGTCCTTGTTGTCGCGCAGGGTCCGCTCCAGCCACTTCAGTTGGGCGGTGCCGACGGAGCCCTGGTAGTGGCCGCCCGCGTCGGTGGTGTCGAGGCTGACGCCGATGACGTCGTCGGAGATCCGGAAGGCGTAGTACTGGGTGCCCGCGTCGAGGTTCGCCGAGGAGTAGCCGTGCCCCGCCGGACCGTGGCCCTGGTAGGCGGGGTCCAGGTGGGCCTTGAGGTACTCGGCCGGGGTGTACAGGGCACGCCCCTCGTCCGGCGTCACCGAGCGCATGCCGCTCGCACGGGCCTTGAGGAACTCCCGGTAGTCGACGCCCTTGGGGTCCTCCCCGCTCCAGATGGCGTCCTGGAGCTTCTTGGCGTCGGCGGCGCTCACGCTGAACAGCTTCCTGCCGCCGACCGCCGCCTCGGCGAGGTAGGGGTCGCCGTGGGCGCCGTACAGGCCGAGCGGGAGGGCGTCGTGGTTGCCGACCGTGGAGTACCAGGGCAGGTTGAGCCCGGGGCTGCGCACCTCCCGGATGGCGGCGGCGAGGAAGCCCTCCAGGTGCGGGAAGCCGAGCGCCTTGTCGCTGTCGCCCGCGCCGGACTCGGGCTGCCAGTACAGCGACAGCCCGCTGTTCTGCACGCCCTCGTAGTGCCTCGGGTCACCGGTGTTGGGGGTGATCCGGCCGCCGCTCATCACCTTCATGAACCACTCCAGCTCGGAGCGGGCGTTGTTGTCGGTGTTGTCGCCGGTGGTCATGACGAAGTGCAGCGGGGCGCCGGTGACGGGCGCGCCGCGCAGCGCGTTCACCCGCTCCACCAGCGAGACGGCGCCGGGCACGGTGAGCGCCTCGTGCGGGCGCCAGACGTCCTGGTGGGCGGCGCGCAGGTACTCCAGGCGCAGCGGGTGCTGCACGTCCTGCAGGTGCAGGTCGGTGAACTGCACGAACGCCGCAAGGGGCACCCGGCGCTTGTCCCGGCCCACCTTGGGCCCGGCCAGCTCGGTGCGCACCACGCGCTGCCAGCCGGGGCCGTCGGCCAGGCGCCGGTAGCCGGAGCCGTGCGGGGTGGAGACGGTGGCGAGGGTGGTGCCCGTGCGGTAGGGGGCGACCGAGGTGGCGGCGGCCGGCCGGGACTGGGCGACCGGCGTCTGCTCGGTGGCGGCGCTGGTGGCGGCTTCGCTGTCGGTGGGGCGCAGGGCGTAGCCCACGCCCGCGCAGAGCGAGAGCGCTCCGGCGGCGGCGAGGACGGTACGGCGGTCGACCCCCGCGGTGGCGGCGGCGACAGAGCGTAGGCGCGACATGGTGCGATCTCCCCGAGTGCGAACGCGTCGGCAGTGGCCGCGGGCCGTCACGGACGCGAACGCCCCGCTTGCCTAGGACCCTTGGCAACGGGGATGGCATGTATGCGAACGCCACGGCAACACGCGGCGCCGATCACCCGTACGTGGACCTCCGGTACCTGGCGCGGCCATGGAGTCGTCCGCGCGTCGCCGAGGGCCGGTCGCCTTCCGTTCAACTACCGGGGTAGAGCGGCGTGACCGGCCCCCGGACAGGCCGTCCGTCCGGTCCCGGGCAGGGCCGCCTCGATCCGGGCGCGCTCGGCGGCCACGGCGGCGTCCCCGACGGTCCACCGGCTCGCGTCCCGGCCGCCGCGACCGACCTCCACCAGCACGTGCTGGCCCGGGCGCGGGTCCGGCCGCGCGTCCCCGCCGAGCAGGAAGCCGACCTCCGCCGGCCCGTGGGCGGGCTTGTACGACCGCTCGACGGCCACCGTGACCCGGGTCCGGGACCCCTGCGGCGCGACCTTCACCACGGTCCCCTCCACGATCACCTCGGCACAGCCCGGCTCCTCCCGCGAACCGGTCGGCAGCCCCGCTTTGCCCCCGGGTACGGCCCCGTCCGCCGAGACGCCACCGCCGCCCGGGTGGGCGCCGAGCCAGCCGATCCCGGCGATCAGACAGAGGGCGCCGGCCGCGGCGAGGGAGGTCAGGGCGATGCGGAAGGGGCGGCGGCGGCGCGCCCGGTCCCCGGCGGGATGCGCGGAACGGACGGGACGTGCGGGATGTGCGGGATGTGCGGGCACCGGAGGGTCCAGCTCCGCCGCCAGCCTCCCCAGCCCCGCCCTCAGCACCGCGATGTCCGCCTCCGCCACCCGGTGCTCGGCCAGGAACGCCGGGTCCCGGCGGGCCTCCGCGGGCACCGGTTCCCCCGTGATCGCGGCCATCAGCGCGTCCAGGCCGCCGCCGTACCGGCCGTGCTCCCCGCGCTCCCCATGGCCTCCGTGCTCCCCGTGCTCCTCATGGCCTCCGCGCTCCCCGCGCTCCCCGCACTCCCCGTGCTCCCCGTTCCCGGCGGTCACGTCACACCACCCCGTCCTCGTGCAGCCGGGCGCGCAGGGCGCGGACCGCCGTGTGCAGCCTGCTCTTGACCGTGCCCTCGGGAACGCCCAGGGCCTCGGCGATGTCCCGTACGCGCAGATCGGCGTAGAAGCGCAGCACGAGCACCTGGCGCTGCGCGGCCGGGAGTTCCTCCAGGCCCCGGGCCATGGCGAGGGACAGCACGCTGGACTCCTCGCCGAGGGCGCCCGCCGGAGCGCGCAGCGCGGCCAGCCGCTCCCCCAGCCGTTCCTGGCGCCGCCGGGCCCGGTGCCAGTCCATCGCGAGCCGGGAGGCGACCACCGCGGCCCACGCCGACACGTCCCGCGGCGCCTCCTGCCCGCTCGCCGTCCGCTCCAGCAGCCGCAGCCGCACCTGCTGCACCCCGTCCGCCAGGTCCGACTGCGGCACCCCGCCGAGCGCGAGCACCGCCCGCACCCGCCGCTCCTGGGCGGCGTCCAGCGGATCGTCCCCGGTGCCGCCGCGCGCGTGCGCCGTCCCGCCGCCGTCCGCGCCGTACGACGTACGCGCCGTACCGCCGCCGCCCCGGCGCGCCCCTCCCCAGAGCACCAGCCACCCCCTTCCCCATCCGCCCCTACGACGCGGCACCGGGCGCAAACGTTCACCCCGTCTCCGGGGGCGGGCGGAGGCGTACGTCACACCGCCGTATGACCGCGAACCGCACGGGCAGGGGAACGCCGCGGGACCGGAACCGTCCGCGCGGCCGGCCGTGTCCCACTCCTCGGGCACATGTCGCAAAGAATTGGACAGGTGGACCGGGGTCGGCCGCATCATGGAAACGCCCCGGTCATCCCGGGACAGGGCAGGAATCGGACAGAGGGAGTCGTCGTGAGGGTCGGAATCGTCGGAGCCACCGGTCAGGTCGGCACGGTCATGCGCAGGATCCTCGTGGAGCGGAACTTCCCGGTCACGCAGCTGCGCCTGTTCGCCTCGGCCCGCTCGGCCGGCACGGTGCTGGACGGCGTGACGGTGGAGGACGCGGCGACCGCCGACTACACCGGCCTCGACATCGTGCTCTTCTCCGCCGGCGGCGCGACCTCCAAGGCGCTGGCCGAAAAGGTGGCCTCGCAGGGTGCCGTCGTGATCGACAACTCCTCGGCGTGGCGCCGGGACCCCGAGGTACCGCTGGTCGTCGCCGAGGTGAACCCGCACGCGATCGCCGACCGCCCCAAGGGCATCATCGCCAACCCGAACTGCACCACCATGGCCGCGATGCCGGTCCTCAAGCCGCTGCACGAGGAGGCGGGTCTGGAGGGCCTGATCGTCGCGACGTACCAGGCGGTGTCCGGTTCCGGCCTCGCGGGCGTGGCCGAGCTGCACGGCCAGGTGCAGAAGGTCGCCGCCGAGGCCGACAAGCTGACCCACGACGGCGCGGCGGTCGACTTCCCCGAGCCGCAGGTCTACCAGCGCACCATCGCCTTCAACGTGCTCCCGCTGGCCGGCTCGATCGTGGACGACGGTCTGAACGAGACCGACGAGGAGCAGAAGCTGCGCAACGAGTCCCGCAAGATCCTGGAGATCCCCGGGCTGAAGGTCTCCGGCACCTGCGTGCGCGTACCGGTCTTCTCCGGCCACTCCCTCCAGATCAACGCCCGGTTCGCCCGCCCGATCTCCCCGGAGCGCGCCACCGAGCTGCTCGCGAAGGCCCCGGGCGTCGCCCTCTCCGACATCCCGACCCCGCTCCAGGCGGCCGGCCAGGACCCCTCGTACGTCGGCCGCATCCGCCGCGACGAGACGACGGACAACGGCCTCGCCCTGTTCGTCTCCAACGACAACCTCCGCAAGGGCGCCGCGCTGAACGCGGTGCAGCTCGCGGAGCTGGTGGCGGCCGAGCTGTCCGCCTGACCGGAGCGTGCGAAGGGGCGCCCGGCGGCTCGCCGGGCGCCCCTTCCTTGCGCCGTCGTCACTCGGCCGTCGTCACTCGGCCGTCGTCACCGGGCCGTCGTCACCCGGCGGCGCGGTCCGCCGCCTGGGCCTTCAGCGCGCGCTCGACGCCCGCGCGGGACTCGGAGACCAGGCGGCGCAGGGCCGCACCGGGCTCGGCCGACGCCAGCCAGGCGTCCGTCCGCTCCAGGGTCCCGGTGGAGATCTGGAGGGACGGGTACAGACCGATGGCGATCTGCTGGGCGATCTCGTGCGAACGGGAGTCCCAGGCGTCCTTGACGATCTCGAAGTACCGCTCGGCGTACGGCGCCAGCAGCTCGCGCTGGTCCGTCTGCACGAAGCCGCCGATCACGGCCTCCTGCACCGCGTTGGGCAGCTTGTCGGAGTCGACCACCGAGGACCAGGCCTCCGCCTTCGCCTCCTGGGTCGGGCGGGCCGCGCGGGCGGTGGCCGCGTGCCGCTCACCGGCGGCGGTCCTGTCCCGCTCGTACTCGGCGGCGATCTCCGCCTCGTCGTAGCGGCCGACCGCGGCGAGGCGCTCCACGAACGCCCAGCGCAGCTCGGTGTCCACGACCAGGCCCTCGACCGTCTGCGAGCCGTCCAGCAGGGCCTCCAGCAGGTCCAGCTGCTCGGGCGTGCGCGCGGTCGCCGCGAAGGCCCGCGCCCAGGCGAGCTGGTGGTCGCTGCCCGCCTCGGCCGCCCGCAGGTGGGCGAGCGTGGCGTCGGTCCAGCGGGTGAGCAGCGGCTCACGGGCGGCCGGGTCGGCGTACAGGTCGACGGCCAGCTTCACCTGGCGGTGCAGCGACTGCACGACGCCGATGTCGGACTCCTTGCCGATGCCGGACAGCACCAGGGACAGGTAGTCCCGGGTGGCCAGCTCGGCGTCCCGCGTCATGTCCCAGGCCGAGGCCCAGCACAGGGCGCGCGGCAGGGACGCCTCGAAGTCGCCGAGGTGCTCGGTGACGACCGCGAGGGACTGCTCGTCCAGGCGGACCTTGGCGTACGACAGGTCGTCGTCGTTGAGCAGGACCACGGCCGGGCGGGGCCTGCCGGTCAGCTGCGGTACGGCGGTCAGCTCGCCGTCCACGTCCAGCTCGACGCGCTCGGTGCGCACCAGCTTGCCCGCCTCGTCGAGGTCGTACAGGCCGATCGCGATGCGGTGCGGGCGCAGGGTCGGCTCTCCCTTGGCTCCGGCGGGCAGCGCGGGGGCCTCCTGGCGCACGGCGAAGGAAGTGATGACCCCGTCGGCGTCCGTCGCGACCTCGGGCCGCAGGATGTTGATCCCGGCGGTCTCCAGCCACTTCTTCGACCAGGTCTTCAGATCGCGCCCGGAGGTCTCCTCCAGCGCCCCCAGCAGGTCGGACAGGCGCGTGTTGCCGAACGCGTGCCGCTTGAAGTACGCCTGGACGCCCTTGAAGAACTCGTCCTCGCCGACATACGCCACCAGCTGCTTGAGGACGGAGGCGCCCTTGGCGTAGGTGATGCCGTCGAAGTTGACGAGGACGTCGTCCAGGTCGCTGATGTCCGCCATGATCGGGTGCGTCGAGGGCAGCTGGTCCTGCCGGTACGCCCACGTCTTCATGGAGTTGGCGAACGTGGTCCACGAGTGCGGCCAGCTGGAGCCGGGGGCGGCGGCCTGGCAGGCGATGGAGGTGTAGGTGGCGAACGACTCGTTCAGCCACAGGTCGTTCCACCACTCCATGGTGACCAGGTCGCCGAACCACATGTGGGCCAGCTCGTGCAGCAGCGTCTCCGCGCGCAGCTCGTACGCCGCGTCGGTCACCTTGGACCGGAAGACGTACTGGTCGCGGATGGTGACCGCGCCGGCGTTCTCCATGGCGCCCGCGTTGAACTCGGGCACGAACAGCTGGTCGTACTTCTCGAAGGGGTACGCGTAGTCGAACTTCTCCTGGAACCAGTCGAAGCCCTGCCGGGTGACCTCGAAGATCGCGTCCGAGTCGAGGAACTCGGCGAGCGAGGGCCGGCAGTAGATGCCGAGCGGGACGCTCTGGCCGTCCTTCTCGTAGACGCTGTGCACGGAGTGGTACGGGCCGACGATCAGCGCGGTGATGTACGACGAGATGCGCGGGGTCGGCGCGAACGTCCAGACGTTGTCCCGCGGCTCGGGGGTCGGCGAGTTCGACACCACCGTCCAGCCCTCGGGCGCCTTCACGGTGAACTGGAAGGTGGCCTTCAGATCCGGCTGCTCGAAGGAGGCGAAGACGCGGCGGGCGTCCGGGACCTCGAACTGGGTGTACAGGTACGCCTGCTCGTCGACCGGGTCGACGAACCGGTGCAGGCCCTCACCCGTGTTGGTGTACGCGCAGTCGGCCACGACCCGCAGGACGTTGCGCCCCTCCAGCAGGCCCGACAGCGCGATCCGGGAATCGGCGAACACCTCGGCCGGATCCAGCCGGTCGCCGTTGAGCACCACCTCGTGGACGGCCGGGGCCACCAGGTCGATGAAGGACTCCGCCCCGGTACGGGCGACGTCGAAGCGCACCGTGGTCACGGACCGGTAGGTACCGCCCTCCTGCGCGCCGGAGAGGTCGAGATCGATCTCGTACGAGTCAACGTTGAGCAGCTCAGCCCGCTGCTGCGCCTCTTCGCGAGTCAGGTTTGTGCCAGGCACGCGGTCATCTCCTCGTTATGTGTGGGTTGCGCCATCCTTCCATGCCGTCCGGCGGAAACGCGATGTCCGCATCCCGCCGGTGCCCTCGGCACGGAAGTCGGAGCCTGGACCCATGACCACGACAACGACCTGCACCGTCCGCCCCATCCCCGCCGAGGCCCTCCGCTCCCTGCGGCTGACGGACGACGCGGGCCGTCCCGCCGTCCCGTACGCCGACCCGGAGGGTGACGCGATGCTGCGCTGCTGTCTGCGTCGCAGCGTTCCCGGCGAGCGGATCGCGCTGGTGGCGTACGCGCCGCTGCGCCGATGGGCGGCCGAGACGGGGGCGGAGCCCGGGGCGTACGACGAGCAGGGGCCGGTGTTCGTCCATGCGGAGGAGTGCCCCGGCTGGTCCGGCCCCGGTCTCCCCTTCACCCACGCGCCGCGGGTGCTGCGGCGGTACTCGGCGCAGGGGCACATCCTCGGCGGGCGGCTGGTGAGCGAGGACTTCTCGTCGGCGCTCGCCGAGGCGTTCAGCGAGCCGGAGGTGGCGTCGGTGCATGTCCGGGCGGTGGCGTACGGGTGTTTCCTGTACGAGGTGAGGCGGGGGTGACCGGCCGGGTCCGGTAGGCGGTGGCCAGGACGGAGACGGTGACCCGCCCGGCGATCCCGGCCACGCGGGGAGTCCGGTCGCGGGCTCGCGGGCAGCTCAGGCGAGTCGGGGGGACGGGGCGGGGCCCAGGTGGGTGGTCAGGGCGGCTTCGAGGGCCCCGGGGGCGGTGGTGGTGTCGGTGGCCCAGGCCGCGTAGCCGTCGGGGCGGACGAGGAGGGTGGTGCGGCGGGCGCTCGCCCAGTGGGCGACGGTGAGGCGGCCGGCGCGGGTCGCGGGCGGCGGCTGGTGGCTCGGGGTGATGAGGACGAACCGGCCGCCGCGCAGGGCCTCGTGGAGGCGGGTGCCGTCGGCGAGGCGGAGGTCGGGGACGCGGGTGCCGGTGAGGGGGTGGGCGCCGCGGGGGGCCGGGTAGCGGTGACCGACGCCGGTGATCCGGGCGGTGATCCCGCGGCGGGCGGGGCCGACGGCGTTCAGGAACCCGGTGAGCACGGCGCGGGCGGCCCGGGTCCAGGGACGCTTGACCATGGCCAGCCGCACCAGCCCGCCGTTGCTGCGCAGGACCGCCTTGCCGACGGGGTGCCGTTCGGCCTGGTAGGTGTCGAGCAGGGCGGGGTCGGCATGACCGGCGAGGACCGAGGCCAGCTTCCAGCTGAGGTTGGCCGCGTCCTGGAGGCCGGTGTTCATGCCCTGGCCGCCGGCCGGGGTGTGCACGTGCGCGGCGTCCCCGGCGAGGAAGACCCGTCCGACCCGGTACGCCGGCGCCTGCCGCTCGTCGCTGTGGAAGCGGGACATCCAGCGGGCGTCGTGCATCCCGTAGTCCCGGCCCAGCGCGAGCCGGGTGATCTCCTTGACCTCGGCCAGGTCCAGCGGCTCGGAGTCGGGGACGTCGCGGCCGCGGTGCCAGCCGATCACCCGGTGGTACCCGTCCCCGAACGGGGCGAGGAACGCGAACGCGTCGCCCACCGCGTCGACCGTGAGCAGCCCCTGCGGCTGTTCGGCCAGCCTGACGTCGGCCAGCACGACGGACCGGATCACCGACCTGCCCGGGAACGGCAGCCCGATCGCGTCCCGCACGGCACTGCGCATGCCGTCGGCGCCGACCACGTACGCCGCCCGGAGGCTTTCCGTACGGCCCTCCGGTCCACGGGTCTCGACCGTCACCCCGTCCGCGTCCTGGGCGAGCCCGGTCATCTCGGTCTCGTACCGGAAGCCGGCCCCCGCCTCGACGGCCCGCCTCCGCAGCGCCTCCTCGACCTCGTACTGCGGGAGGACGAGGAGGTGGGCGAAGCGGGAGGGGAGGTCGGTGAGGTCGATGGCGAGGCGGCCGAAGAGCCGGAGCCGGTCGAGGGTGCGGCCGGTGGCCTCCAGCTCGTCGGCGAGCCCGCGGGCGTCGAGTTGTTCGAGGGTACGGGCGTGCAGGACGAAGGCGCGGGAGAGGTTGCTGATCCTCCGGGGGCGCTTCTCAAGCACGGTGACCGGGACGCCGGCGGTGGCGAGGTCACCGGCGAGGAGCAGACCGGTGGGGCCCGAGCCGACGACGATGACCGGTGCGGGGGTGGTGGAGGTGGCTCCGCTGTGGCGCGTGGTGTCGGTGTTGCCGGTCATGATGGCCTCCCGAAAGTGCCAACATCTGTGGGCCAACGTCCGTTGGTCAACGCTTGTTGACAACGGTAGGAGGGCGCGAGCGCGACGTCAACAGTTGTTGGCCTACGAGTGTTGGCCTACGCTCGTTGACATGACCGAGAAGCCCCCGTCCCCACCCCGCCGCTCCGACGCCACCCGCACCGCCATCCTCACCGCCGCCCGCGAGCGCTTCGGTGCCGACGGCTACGACCGGGCCACCATCCGCGCCATCGCCAGGGACGCGGGGATCGACCCGTCGATGGTGATGCGCTACTTCGGCAACAAGGACGGCCTGTTCGCCGCGGCCGTCGAGGTCGACCTGCGCTTTCCCGATCTCGCGCCGGTGCCCCGGGGGGAGGTCGGCCGGGCCCTGGTCGGCCACTTCCTGGACCTGTGGGAGGGGAACGAGCAGCTGCGGGCCATGCTGCGCGTCGGCGTCACCAACCAGGCCGGGGCCGAGCGGATGCAGGGCATCTTCCGGGAGCAGCTGCTGCCCGTGGCCCGGCAGGTGTGTCCCGACCCCGAGCAGGTCCCGGCCCGCGCCGCCCTCTGCGCCGCCCAGCTCCTCGGCCTCGCGCTCACCCGCTACGTCCTCCAGGTGCCCGCCGCGCAGGCGCTGACCAGGGAGGAACTGGAGGTGTGGATGGGCCCGACGGTGCAGCGCTATCTGACCGCGCCGCATCCGTGACCCGCATCCGTCCACCCCGTCCGTCCACCCCGTCCGTCCACCGCGTCCGTGACCCGCGTCCGCACACGGCCCGGCACGGAAAGCACGCGGCACGGCCCGGGAAGAAGGTGCGGCACGGCCCGGGAAGAAGGTGCGGCACGGCGCCCGGTGGGAAAGACTCACTGGCCGTGGACACCACTGACGACGATCTCGCGCTCGTGGCGGCCGCCCGCCGCGTCGCGGAAGAGTACGCGCGGCCCGACATCCACACCGTGGCGGCGGCCGCGCGCACCGGCGACGGCAGGATCGTCACGGCCGTGAACGTCTACCACTTCACCGGTGGCCCGTGCGCCGAGCTGGTCGTGATCGGGGCCGCCGCGGGCCAGGGGGCGTACGAGCTGACCACCATGGTCGCGGTCCGCTCGCGCGACATGTCGGTGGTGCCGCCCTGCGGGCGGTGCCGGCAGGTCCTGATCGACTACTTCCCCGGCATCGCCGTCCTGGTCCGGACGGACGGACGGCTGGAGCGGCGGTCCATCGCCGAGCTGCTTCCCGGGGCCTTCAGCCGGTCGGCGCCGTAGCGGCGGGAGCGGAAAACGCCGGGGGCGCCGACCTCGCCCGGGTACGCGTCACGCGCGTACCGACGGCAGGACAGGCGCCCCCGGCGTAAGAACCGATGTTCCGGCGTTCAGGCCTCGGCCTGGGCGTCGGGCTTCAGGAGGTGGTCTTCGCCTTGCCGCGGGACTTGTCCAGCATCATCACCAGCCCGGCGATGACCAGGAACAGGGCGAGCGGGATCAGCACGTAGAGGCCCAGCGTCTGGACGACGCTGAGGCCCGGGCCGGGGTCGTCGCCGTCGTCGCGGGT
The DNA here is from genome assembly GCF_053598955.1 of Streptomyces sp. NPDC001056. Taxonomy (NCBI): domain Bacteria; kingdom Bacillati; phylum Actinomycetota; class Actinomycetes; order Kitasatosporales; family Streptomycetaceae; genus Streptomyces; species Streptomyces sp. NPDC001056. Next base: position 66,819 of record NZ_JBSFLI010000022.1, read on the forward strand.
CAGCGCGAGCGCGGGGGACGACATGAGCAGCATCATCAGCGTCGTACCGGCGGCCAGGGCGCCGGCGCGCAGGGCGTTCTTCTTGTCCACGATCTCAAGTTAGCGAATCACCCGGAAGGCCGCGCGCCCGGGGTACCGTAGCGATCGCTCAACCGTCCCTGAGCTGGGCGAACACCTCCAGGAGCGCACGCAGGCGCGGAGCGGCCGTCAGTTCCTCCAGCGGGACGGGCCTGCCCGCGCCGTCCGCGATGGGCAACCGCCAGTTGGGGTATTCGGCGCAGGTGCCCGGCAGATTCTGCGGACGGCGGTCACCCACGCCGTCCGGGAGCCAGACGCCGATCAGCCGGGCCGGGGTGCGCAGCAGGAACCGGTGCACGGCGCGGACCTCCGCCTCCTCGGCGGTGCCGGGCGGTCCGGCCGCCGTGCGGTCCACCAGTCCGAGGCTGCCGAGCAGGGCGAGCCATTCGGCGGCGTCGGCGACGGCCTCGGCGCGCTCCTCGGCGGCGGGACGGGTGAGCAGGCCGAGCCGGTCGCGCAGTTCGACGTGGTCGCCGGTGAGGCGGGCGGCGGTGGACGGCAGGTCGTGGGTGGTGGCGGTGGCGAGGCAGTCGGCGCGCCAGCGTTCGGGGGGCAGGGGGCGGCCGTCGCCGGTCCAGTCGCGTTCGAACCAGAGCACGGAGGTACCGAGCACCCCGCGCCGTTGCAGCGTCTCGCGGACGCCGGGTTCGACGGTGCCGAGGTCCTCGCCGATGACGACGGCCCCGGCGCGCCCGGCCTCCAGGGCGAGGAGGGCGAGCATGGCCTCGGCGTCGTAATGGACGTACGTGCCCTCGGTGGGCGCGCTGCCCCGGGGGACCCACCAGAGCCGGAACAGGCCCATGACGTGGTCGATGCGCAGGGCGCCGGCGTAGCGGAAGAGGGCGCGCAGGAGGTCGCGGTAGGGGGCGTACCCGGTCGCGGCGAGGCGGTCGGGGCGCCAGGGCGGCAGTCCCCAGTCCTGGCCGCGCGCGTTGAACGCGTCCGGCGGCGCGCCGACCGACATGCCGGCGGCGAAGACGTCCTGCTGCGCCCAGGCGTCGGCGCCGCCGGGATGCACGCCCACGGCGAGGTCGTGCACGATGCCGACCGGCATCCCGGCCTCCCGCGCGACGCGCTGGGCGGCCCGCAGCTGCCCGTCGGTGAGCCAGGCGAGGCGGGTGTGGAAGGCGACGCGGTCGGCGAGTCCGGTACGGGCGCGGGCGGTCGCCTCGGAACGGGGGTCGCGCAGGCCGTCCGGCCACGCGGTCCAGTCGGGGCCGTGCGTCTCGGCGAGGGCGTAGTACGTGGCGTGGTCGTCGAGGGCCTGTCCGTGGGCGGCGCGGAAGGCGTCGTAGGCGGCCTGGCGGCCGGGCGCGAGGGGGACGGCGAGGACCGTCTCCAGCGCCTCGCGCTTCAGTTCCCACACCGCGTCGCGGTCGATGAGTGCGCCCTTGTCGAGTACGGCCGCGCGCAGCCGCGCGGCCCGCTCCAGGAGCGCGTCGAGCCGTTCGCGGTCCTCGGCGTAGGCGTACTCGGGGACGTCCTCGACCCGCAGGTGCACGGGGTCGGGGAACCGCCGGGAGGACGGCCGGTACGGCGACGGGTCCGCGGGCACGCCGGGCACCGCCGAGTGCAGCGGATTGACCTGCACGAACCCGGCCCCCGCGACCCGCCCGGCCCACCCCGCCAGCTCCGCGAGGTCCCCGAGGTCGCCCATCCCCCAGGACCGGCGGGAGAGCAGCGAGTACAGCTGGACGAGGAGTCCGTACGACCGTCCGCGCGGCGCGGGCAGCCGGTCGGGGGCGACGACGAGGTGGGTGTGGCCGGTGCGTCCGTCGGGGGCGAGGGCGGTGACCCGGTGGACGCCGAAGGGCAGACCGGCGACGAGGGGGGCGGCTACGGGGTACGACCGAGGGTCCGGTCCCGCGTCGTACGGCTCCTGCCCGCGCCCCCTGCTTCCGTACGACTCCTGCTCGCGCCCCGTGCTTCCGTACGCCCCCTCCCCCGGTGCTCCCGGCGCCGTCGCCTCCCGCGCCTCCCCCTCCTCCGTCTCGACGCGCACGCGCGTGCCGGGCGGCAGGGCGGCGAGGGCGGCGGGGTCCCGCGGGTCGCCTGCCCAGTGCACGACCGTCGGCGGCAGGAGGCGTTCACGCAGTTCGCGCTCCCGGGCGGTGAGCGCGGCGCGGACCGCCCGAGGGGTCGTGGCGTCGACACCCAGGGCGTTCAGGGCGGCGACGACGGCCGGGGCGGGGACGGTGACCGTACGGTCCGGGGCGGGGCTGTAGGAGACGGCGACCCCGTGCAGCCCGGCGAGCCGGGACAGCTCGTCCGCGCACGCCCCGGTCATCTACGACCCCGCCGCGTAGGCGTCCGACTCGCTGGTCAGGGTGCCGGTGTCGGCGAGCGGGGGCTCGCTGGTCAGCGGCTCGGCGGCGGGCAGCGGGGGCTCGCTGGTGAGCGGCGCCGTGGTGGCGGCGGCCTCCGCGTTGAACGCGTACAGCCGGATCTCGCCGGTCTCGGTGGACTCGATGGACTCGATGGTCTCGGCGGACGGCTCCGCCAGGGGTTTGGGCTCGGGTGTGCCCCGGCCGTGTTTCCACTGGGGCGGGATCGGGGTTCGGGCCGGTGTGGCCACGGGGGCCTCCTTGTCCTGTACGGCGTCGAGGGTTATCGCAGCCCTACCCCGTGAAGGCGGTCGCACTCACTATTCACTCAGTACATGTAGCTAGTGCATACTGATCTCCATGAGCACCCGGCACATCCTCCTGGGCCTGCTGGAGGCGGGGCCGAGCCATGGCTACGACCTCAAGCGCCGCCATGACGAACGCTTCCCGCAAGCCCGCCCGCTGGCCTACGGGCAGGTCTACACGACCCTGCAACGCCTGGTCAGGGACGGTCTCGCGGAGGTCGAGGGGACCGACGCGGACGGCGGCCCGGAGCGCACGCTCTACCGGTCGACGGCCGCCGGGGCGCGCGAGCTGGCCCGGTGGGCCGGTGAGATCGCCCCGCCGGCGCCCTTCGTGGCGAACGAGATCTTCGCCAAGGTCGTCGTCTCCATCCTGTCCGGCGGCGATCCGGCCGCCTATCTCCGCGCCCAGCAGGACGCGCACAAGGCGCGGATGCGGGAGCTCACGACGGTGAAGACGAACCCGGGCGCCGACCTGGCGACCGTGCTTTCGGCGGACTACGCCCTGAACCACCTCGACGCCGACCTCCGCTGGATGCACACCACGGCGGCCCGGCTGACCACTTTGACCGCGGAGGTCGACACCACATGAACCACAGGGGGACGCGATGAGCGACAAGGGGGACGCGTCGGTGCCGCTGCTGGCGGGCCGGAACCTCGTCAAGGCGCACGGCAGGACACCGGCGCTGCGCGGCGCCTCGGTCGCGCTGGGTGCGGGCGAGATCCTCGCGGTGACGGGGGCCAGCGGCAGCGGGAAGTCCACGCTGCTGCACCTGCTGGCGGGGATCGTACGACCGGACGAGGGCGCGGTGACGTACGACGGGCAGCGGCTCGACCAGCTGCCGGAGCGGCGGCTGACCGAGCTGCGCCGTACCGACTTCGGGGTGGTCTTCCAATTCGGGCAGCTGATCCCGGAATTGACGGCCGTGGACAACGTGGGGCTGCCGCTGCTGCTGGCCGGGGCCTCCCGCGCCGTGGCCCGGGAGCGGGCGGGCGAGTGGCTGGAGCGGTTCGGGGTGCGGGGCCAGGAGGGGCTGCGGCCGGGTGAGCTCAGCGGCGGTCAGGCGCAGCGGGTGGCGCTCGCCCGGGCGCTGGTGACCGGCCCGAGGGTGGTCTTCGCGGACGAGCCGACAGGAGCCCTGGACTCGCTGGCGGGCGAGCAGGTGATGACGGCCCTGGCGCACACCGCTCGCGAGGCGGGCACGGCGGTGCTGCTGATCACGCACGACGCGCAGGTCGCGGCGTACGCGGACCGCGAGGTGCGGCTCAGCGACGGTCTCGTGCTCCCGGCGGAGGTGGCGGCGTGACGCGCGGACCGGCGGGAGGTGAGACGGCCGGGACGCGGCCGGCGGGAGGTGAGACGGCCGGGACGCGGCCAGCGGGCGACGAGACGGCCGGGACGCGGCCAGCGGGCGACGAGACGGCCGGGACGCGGCCAGCGGGCGGTGAGACGGCCGGGACGCGGCCGGCGGGAGGTGAGACGGCCGGGACGCGGCCGAGGGGCGGTGGCACGGCGGGCGGGACCCGGCCGGTGAGGGGTGAGGTGTCCGGTGCCGGTGTGCTGGCCGAGGCACGGCTGGCCTGGCGGCTCGGCCGGGGCGCGGACCGGCGGGAGTGGTGGCGGGCCGGACTGACCGCGGCCGGGGCCGCGCTGGCGACGGGGTTCGCGCAGGCCGCCGTGGCGCTGGGCTCGTTGCGGGGGCAGTACCGCGTGTCCGTCGGCGACGGCCTGCTGGACGAGCCGGGCGAGCGTTCGGGGGTCGTCCTCGCCCTGATGCTGCTCCTGATACCGGTGCTGGGCTTCCTCGGGCAGTGCGCCCGGATCGGTGCCGTGCACCGCGACCGGCGGCTGGCCGCCCTGCGGCTGGCCGGTGCCACCCCGGCCCAGGTGCGCCGGATCGCCGCGCTGGAGACCGGCCCGGCCTGTCTGCTGGGCTCGCTGCTCGCCACCGCCGCGGCCGTGACGGTCGTACTGCGGCTGTGGAGCGGCCCGGCACCGGCCGCCTGGGCGGGCCTCGCGCTGATCGCGCTCGCGGTGCCGGTGCTGGGCACGGCGGTGGCCGTGCTCGCGCTGCGCCGGCTGGTGGCCTCGCCGCTCGGCTGGGTGCGCCGGGTGCGGCCGCGCGGCGGACGGGGGCCGGCGCTGCTGTTCGCGGGCGGGCTGCTGGTCGTCCTGTCGTCGGCGCTCTGGACCTTCGGCGGTGCGCGGAAGGGGCTGCCGTTGACGGTGCTCGCGCTGGTCGCCGCGGTCGGCGCGGGGACGGTGTGGCTGGCGGGCGGCACGGCACGGCTGGCCGGGCGGCTGGTGGCGCGGCGGGCCCGGTCGGCGGCGACGCTGATCGCGGCGGAACGGCTGCGCGACGACCCGTGGGCCGCGGCCCGCACCCACGCGGCGGTGCTGCTGGTCACGGTGGTCGGCACCGGTTTCGTGGGCGTACGGCAGGCGCTCCTCGCCGAACTGCACCGGATGCGCCGCGATCACCAGCTCGGCATGCCGATGACCTTCTACACCACGGGCGTCGACCTGACCGGCGCCGCGATCCTCGTCGCCCTCGCGATCACCGTGTGCGGCCTCGCCGTCGGCACCGCGGAGTCGCTGGCGGACCGCCGCCGGGGGCTGGCCGCGCAGGTCGCCGCCGGGGTGCCGCGCGCGGTGCTCGGCCGGGCGCTGCTGCTGGAGACCGCGCTGCCGCTGTCGCCCGCGCTCGTGCTGGCGGGCGCCGGGGGCATGGCGATCGGCACCTGGTACGCCACGCTGTCCGGCGGCGCCGTCACCGTGCCGTACGCCGCCCTGCTGGTACCGGTCCTCGTCTACGGCTGCTGCCTGACGGCGGCGGCCACCGCGCTCCCGCTGCTGCGCCGCTCGGCGCGTCCGGGGGAGCTGCGGTACGCGTGAGGGGCGTACCGGCCGTGCCCGCAAGGACGTGAGCCGTGCGGCGGGCACACCGCCGGGCCCCGCGTCCCGGCCGGGGAGCCGGGGCGCGGGGCGGATGCGCGAAGGCCCGGATCGTCAGGCGGAGATGCCGTCGATCCGGGCCATGGCGTCGTCCGCGCCGTACGGCTGCAGATAGGGCAGCCAGCGCGGGTCCCTATGGCCGGTGCCGATGATGCGCCAGGCCAGGCCGGTGGGCGGGGCGGGTTTGTGGCGCAGGCGCCAGCCCAGTTCGACGAGGTGGCGGTCGGCCTTCACGTGGTTGCAGCGGCGGCAGGAGGCCACCACGTTGTCCCAGACGTGCTTGCCCCCGCGGCTGCGCGGGATGACGTGGTCGACGCTGGTTGCGACGCCACCGCAGTACATGCACCGGCCCCCGTCCCGCGCGAAGAGCGCACGACGGGTGAGCGGAACGGGCCCCCGATAGGGAACCCGCACGAATCGCTTGAGCCGGACCACGCTGGGCGCGGGGACTGTGACGGTCGCGCTGTGCATAAAGGCGCCGGATTCCTCAAGGGAGACGGCTTTGTTCTCCAGGACGAGGACGAGCGCGCGGCGGAGCGGTACGACGCCGAGCGGCTCGTACGACGCGTTGAGGACCAGGACATGCGGCACGGGTGCCTCCTTGGGCGTCGGCGGCGCGTGGCTCGCGCCGGGACGATCTGCAGCCAGTCTCCCCTCATGCCTGGTGGCGGCGCCACCATGTCCCGGTAACGGGCTGGGAGTGTTTTCGACCACAGGTGATACATCCCCCGGATCATGGCCTGTTCAAGCCAGGGTGAGCCCTGTCTCTCCTGCGGCCTCCTTGGCGGAACCGCGCGGAGCACACACAATGCCCCGTTAGTGTGGTGGTGCTGGCCGTCCGGTGATCTTTTCGTGACCTCGCAGACCCTGCCCGCCCCACCGGTACGGACCGTGCAGCACCTGGAGGTACCTGCCGTGTCGTCCTTGCCCGTGGTCCTGAAGGCCGCCGGTGCGTCACCGTCACCGTCCCCCTCGCCGTCGGGAACGGCGCCCGCGGTGCCGACGCTCCAGGACGCCCAGGAGAGCGCGACGAACGCGGCGAGCTGGGTCGAGCAGAACTGGTCGACGTGGCTCGCCATGGGGCTGCAGATCCTGCTGATCATCGTGGTGGCGGTCGCGCTGCGGTCGGTGGTGCGGCGGGCGATCACCAAGCTGATCGAGCGGATGGCCCGTACCGCGCAGGCCGTGGACGGCACCGCGCTCGGCGGGCTGCTGGTGAACGCGGAGCGGCGGCGGCAGCGGTCGGCGGCGATCGGTTCCGTGCTGCGCTCGGTGGCGAGCTTCCTGATCCTCGGTACGGCGGCGCTGATGGTGCTGTCCACCTTCAAGATCAACCTGGCGCCGCTGCTGGCGTCCGCCGGTGTCGCCGGTGTGGCGATCGGTTTCGGCGCGCGGAACCTGGTCACGGACTTCCTGTCCGGCGTGTTCATGATCCTGGAGGACCAGTACGGCGTCGGTGACGTGATCGACGCGGGCGTGGCCACCGGTGAGGTGATCGAGGTCGGCCTGCGCGTGACGAAGCTGCGCGGTGCCGAGGGCGAGATCTGGTACGTCCGCAACGGCGAGGTCAAGCGGATCGGCAACCTGTCCCAGGGCTGGGCGACGGCCGGGGTCGACGTGACCGTGCGCGCGGGCGAGGACCTGGACAGGGTCAAGGCGACGCTGGACGAGGTCGCCGAGAAGATGAGCAAGGAAGAGCCCTGGAACGAGCTGCTGTGGGGTCCGATCGAGGTCCTCGGCCTGGACTCCGTCCTCATCGACTCCATGGTGGTCCGCGTCTCCGCCAAGACCATGCCCGGCAAGAGCGTCTCCGTCGAACGCGAACTGCGCTGGCGCGTCAAGCGCGCCTTCGACGCGGCGAGCATCCGCATCGTGGGCGGCGCGACGGCCGTCGAGGACGTGGCGGACCTCCCCGACCCCACCGCCGCGGTCGCCGCCCCCTCCGCCTTCTCCAACGCCGACTCCCCGCAGTCGGCGGCGGCGACGCCGATCACGACGCAGCGGACGGTGCCGCCGAGGAAGTAGAAGAAGCGGGAGAACGGTGCGAGATAACGACTCCGTTCCTCACGGCTCCCCCGTATTGACGCCTCCTCCGTGCCGGGCTTACGTTCAGCCGCAATAGGAAAGTTTCCTAACAGTGAGGCAGGTGTCGGGAACCATGGCAGGAACGGCCGGTACGCCGGGTACCCCGCGCGTGCTGCGCGCCATGAACGATCGCGCCGCCCTGGATCTGCTGCTGGAGCACGGGCCGCTGTCCCGGACCCGGATCGGGGACCTGACCGGGCTGTCCAAGCCCACCGCGTCGCAGCTGCTGGCCCGGCTGGAGGCGGCGGGGCTGGTCAGGGTGACCGGGACCAGTGAGGGGCGGCCGGGGCCGAGCGCCCAGCTGTACGCCGTCGACCCCGGTGCCGCGTACGCCGCCGGACTCGACGTCGCCCCGGGCCGTATCCGCGCCGCCGTCGCCGACATCACCGGCCGCACGGTCGGCGAGTACGAGCTGCCCACCCCCGGCAGACGCCCCGCGCAGTCCGTCGTACGGCAGGTCACCGACGCACTCGACGGCGCGGTGAAGGCCGCCGGGCTCGCGCGCGGCGAGGTGCACCGGCTCGTCATCGGCACGCCCGGCGCGTTCGATCCGAACACCGGCCGGCTGCGCTACGCCTCGCACCTGCCCGGCTGGCACTCCCCCGCGCTGCTCGACGACCTCGCCGCCGCGCTGCCCATGCCGGTCGAGTACGAGAACGACGTCAACCTCGTCGCCCTCGCCGAACAGCGCCTGGGCGCCGCCCGCGGCCACGGCGACTTCGTGCTGCTGTGGAACGAGGAGGGCCTCGGCGCCGCCCTCGTCCTGGGCGGCCGGCTGCACCGCGGCTGGACCGGCGGCGCCGGCGAGGTCGGCTTCCTGCCGGTGCCCGGCACGCCCCTGGTCCGCCAGGTGACCAAGGCCAACAGCGGCGGCTACCAGGAGCTGGCCGGCGCCCAGGAGCTGCCGAAGCTGGCCCGTGAACTCGGTGTCCCGGACGTGCCGTCGGGCCCGTACACCGAGGCCGCGGGGGAACTGCTGGCGCGCGCCGCCGATCACGCGACCGGCCCGCACCGGGAGCTGCTCCGGACGTACGCCACCCGCCTCGCCACCGGCCTCGCCGCGCTCGTCTCGGTCCTCGACCCCGAACTCGTCGTCCTCAGCGGCTCCGCGCTGACCGCCGGCGGCGAGGTGCTGCGCGCCCTGATCCAGGCCGAGCTGGAGGAGCTGGCGGCGGCCCGGCCCCGGCTCGTCCTCGGCGACCTCCGCGAACACCCCGTCCTGCGCGGCGCCTTGGAGGCCGCGCTCGCCACCACCCGCGACGAGGTCTTCGACACCTCGCGCTAGCCGCACCGCGCCCCCTCCCCCCGGAAGAACAGAACAGCAGCACTCCGAAGCACCGCGCCCTCCCCTTCCCTACCCGCCACTGGGAGACCTCGCCATGCCCGCAGCAACACCCGGAGTCACCCGAAAAGCCGCCTTCGCCCTGACCGCCTCCGCCGTGCTGCTCACCGCCGCGTGCACCGGACAGTCCGACGCGGGTGCCACGGACGACCCCACCAAGGACACGACGATCACCTTCTGGCACGCCTGGAGCGCGCCGAACGAGGTGAAGGCGGTCAGGGAGCTGGTCGCCGGGTTCGAGAAGGCACACCCCAACATCCATGTGCGCGTCGTCGGCAACATGACCGACGACAAGATCAACCAGGCGCTGCGCGCGGGCGGCACCGACGCCCCCGACGTGATCTCCTCCTTCACCACCAACAACGTGGGCAAGTTCTGCTCCTCGGGCGCGCTGATCGACCTCGACCCCTTCCTGGGGAAGGCGGGCATCGATCCCGCGAAGACCTTCCCGAAGGCCATGAACGAGTACACCCGGTTCGACGGCGACCGCTGCACCGTGCCGCTGCTCGGCGACGCGTACGGGCTGTACTACAACAAGACGGCGTTCGAGAAGGCCGGCATCGCCCGTCCCCCCGAGACCTGGAGCGAGTTCGAGGCCGACGCGAAGAGACTGACCGTCCGCGAGGGGGACTCGTACAAGCAGCTCGGGTTCATGCCGGACTACCACGGCTGGGAGTCCACCACCGAGCACTACTTCGGGCAGTTCTCGCCGACGTACTTCACGAAGGACGGGAAGTCGAACCTCGCCGGGGACCCCGCGTTCCGGCAGGGGTTCGCGCTCCAGAAGCGGCTCGTGGACGAACTCGGCGGGTTCCGGAGACTGGAGCGGTTCCGCGCCACCCTCGGCGACGAGTGGGGCCCCAGGCACCCCTTCCACACCGGCCAGGTCGCCATGCAGATGGACGGCGAGTGGCGGCTCGGGATGGCCGAGCAGGCCGAGCCGAAGTTCGAGATAGGGGTCGCCCCGCTGCCCGTACCGGACGACCGGAGGAACCAGTACGGCAAGGGGTACATCACCGGCACCATCGCGGGCATCGCCGCCACCAGCCACAAGCAGAACGCGGCCTGGGAGTTCGTCAGGTACATCACCACGGACACGGACGCCGTGGTCGGCTTCGCCAACGGCATCCACAACGTGCCCTCCACCTTCGCGGCCCTCGCGTCCCCGAAGCTGAGGTACGACCCGCGCTTCAAGACCTTCCTGGACATCGCCGCGAACCGCTACTCCACCACCACGCCCGCCTCCCCCGACGGCGGCCAGTACCTCGTGACGGTCCAGCAGTTGGGCTACGACTACGAGAGCGGCAGGGTCAAGGATCTGACGGCCGGGCTGGAGAAGGCGGCCGCGCAGATCGACACGGACATCGCGCAGGCGAAGTAGCCGATGCGGACGCTCACTTCGGCCTCCAAGCGCCGCCGGGCGGCACTGCGGACGCTCGCCTTCCTGTCGCCCTGGCTGATCGGCTTCGCGGTGTTCTTCGCGTACCCGCTGATCTCGACGGTCTACTTCTCCTTCATGCACTACGACGGCTTCCGGCCGCCCACCTGGAGCGGCGGGAAGAACTGGGCCTACGTCTTCGAGCACTACCCGCTGTTCTGGCCCGCCCTGCGCAACACCCTGTGGCTGGTCGTGGTGACGGTGACCCTGCGCGTGCTCTTCGGGCTCGGCGTCGGCATGCTCATCACGAAGATCAAGACGGGCACGGGGGTCTTCCGCACCCTCTTCTACCTGCCCTACCTCGCCCCGCCGGTCGCCGCCACCATGGCCTTCGCGTTCCTCCTCAACCCCGGCACGGGCCCGGTGAACTCGCTTCTGGGCAAGGGCGGGATCCCGGCGCCGGGCTGGTTCAGCGACCCCGACTGGTCCAAGCCGGCGCTCACCCTGCTCGCGCTGTGGGGCATCGGCGATCTGATGGTGATCTTCATGGCGGCGCTCCTCGACGTGCCGACGGAGCAGTACGAGGCGGCCGAACTGGACGGTGCCTCGGCGTGGCAGCGGTTCCGGTACGTCACGCTGCCGAACATCTCGCCGATCGTGATGTTCGCGGTCGTCACCGGGGTGATCCAGGCCATGCAGTACTACACGGAGCCGCTGATCGCGGGAAAGGTCGCCTCCGGGGTGATCCAGGGCGCGGGCGCCCAGTTCGAGCCCGGCTACCCGGACAAGTCCACCCTCACCCTGCCCCAACTCGTCTACAACCTCGGCTTCCAGCGCTTCGACTACGGCTCCGCGTGTGTCGTGGCCCTCGTCCTCTTCGCCCTGTCGATGGCGTTCACCGCGACTCTGATGCGGCGCCGGGGCGGCCTGATCCAGGCAGGTGACTGACCATGACCCAGGTACTCGCCGGACCGGCCGGGCCGGCCGAGGCGTCCGCGTCCGCGCCCGCGCGGCGCACCGCCCGCCGCAAGGAGGTGCTCCAGTGGATCGCGGTGCACTCCCTCGGCGTCGCCGCCGCGCTCTTCTTCGTGCTGCCCTTCGTGTTCGTCCTCCTGACCTCGCTGATGAGCGACAGCCAGGCGCTGAGCCGGGATCTGGTCCCGCACACCTGGGAATGGGGCAACTACCGCAAGGTCCTCGACACCCCCGGCTTCCTCACCTGGTGGAAGAACACGCTGGTCTACGCCGGCCTGGGCACCGTACTGACCGTGGTGTCCTCGGTCCCCGTGGCGTACGCCCTCGCCAAGTTCCGCTTCCGGGGCCGCAACCTCGCCCTGATGCTGGTGATCTCGACGATGATGCTGCCCCCGCAGGTCGTCGTCATCCCGATGTACCTCTTCTGGGCGAAACAGCTGGACCTGTCCGGGACGCTGTGGCCGCTGATCGTCCCGATGGCGTTCGGCGACGCGTTCTCCGTCTTCCTGCTGCGCCAGTTCCTGATGACGATCCCCAACGAGTACGTCGACGCCGCCAAGGTGGACGGCTGCGGCGACCTGCGCACCCTGGTCCGGGTCATCCTGCCGATGGCGAAGCCCGGCATCGCCGCCGTGGCCCTCTTCCAGTTCTTCAGCGCCTGGAACGACTACTTCGGCCCCCAGATCTACGCCTCCGAGAACCCCGGCGCCTGGACGCTGAGTTACGGCCTGGAGTCCTTCAAGGGCGCGCACCACACCGACTGGAACCTCACCATGGCCGCGACGGTGCTGGTCATGGCCCCCGTGATCCTCGTGTTCTTCTTCGCCCAGAAGGCATTCGTCGAAGGCGTCACGCTCACCGGAGTGAAGGGTTGATCTCTGTATGAAACTCACCGTGGTCGGCGGCGGCTCGACCTACACCCCCGAACTCGTCGACGGCTTCGCCCGGCTCAGGGACACCCTGCCCATCGAGGAGCTGGTCCTGGTGGACCCGGCCGCCGAACGCCTGGAGCTGGTGGGCGGGCTGGCCCGGCGGATCTTCGCCCGGCAGGGGCACGGCGGGAGGATCGTGACCACCGCCGACCTGGACGCGGGCATCGACGGGGCCGACGCCGTGCTGCTCCAGCTGCGCGTCGGCGGCCAGGCGGCCAGGCAGCGGGACGAGACCTGGCCGCTGGAGTGCGGCTGTGTCGGCCAGGAGACCACCGGCGCGGGCGGCCTCGCCAAGGCGCTGCGCACCGTACCCGTCGTGCTGGACATCGCCGAGCGGGTGCGCCGCGGCAACCCGCGCGCCTGGATCGTCGACTTCACCAACCCGGTCGGCATCGTCACCCGCGCCCTGCTGCACGCCGGGCACCGTGCGGTCGGCCTGTGCAACGTGGCGATCGGCCTCCAGCGGAAGTTCGCCGCCCACCTCGGCGTGCCCCCGGCGGACGTACACCTCGCGCACGTGGGGCTCAACCACCTCACCTGGGAGACCGGCGTCCGCCTCGGCGGCCCCGAGGGCGAGAACGTGCTGCCCAGGCTGCTCGCCGAGCACGGCGACGCCATCGCCGACGACCTGCGCCTGCCCCGCCGGCTCCTCGACCGCCTCGGCGTCGTCCCCTCCTACTACCTGCGCTACTACTACGCGCACGACGAGGTCGTACGCGAACTGCGCTCGAAGCCGTCACGGGCCGAGGAAGTGGCCCGCATGGAACGGGAGTTGCTGGCGATGTACGGCGACCCGGCCCTGGACGAGAAGCCTGCGCTGCTCGCCAGGCGGGGCGGGGCGTACTACTCGGAGGCGGCGGTGGACCTCGTGGCGGCGCTGCTCGGCGGAGGTGGCAGCCCGTACCAGGTGGTGAACACGCTCAACAAGGGCACGCTGCCCTTCCTCGCCGACGACGCGGTGATCGAGGTGCAGGCCGCGGTCGGCCCGACCGGTCCCGCGCCGCTGCCCGTGCCGGAGGTGGACCCGCTGTACGCGGGCCTGATCGCGAACGTGACGGCGTACGAGGAACTGGCCCTGGAGGCGGCGCTGCGCGGCGGCCGGGACCGGGTCTTCCGCGCCCTGCTCGCGCACCCGCTGATCGGCCAGTACGACTACGCCGAGACCCTGACCGACAGACTGATCGCACACAACCGGGAGCATCTCGCGTGGGCCTGACCTCGACCGACACCACGAGCGTGCTCGCCATCGACGCGGGCAACAGCAAGACCGACGTGGCCGTGGTCAGCGCCGCAGGGGAGGTGCTGGCCACGGCGCGCGGCGGTGGCTTCCGGCCGCCCGCGGTGGGCGTGCCGGCGGCCCTGGACGCGCTCGCCGAGCCGGTGGGGCGGGCGCTGGCGGACGCGGGGCTCGGCTCCGTCACCCATGTCTCCGCCTGTCTGGCCAACGCCGATCTGCCCGTGGAGGAGGAGCGGTTGGCGACCGCCCTGCGCGCGCGGGGCTGGGGCGCCTCGGTGGAGGTGCGCAACGACACCTTCGCGATCCTGCGCGCGGGCGTCGCCGAGCCCCGGGGCGTGGCGGTGGTGTGCGGCGCGGGCATCAACTGCGTGGGGATGCGGCCCGACGGCCGTACCGCCCGTTTCCCGGCGATCGGCCGGATCTCCGGTGACTGGGGCGGCGGCTGGGGGCTCGCGGAGGAGGCGCTGTGGTTCGCCGCACGGGCGGAGGACGGCCGCGGGGAGGCCACGGCGCTCGCGCGGACCCTGCCCGCCCACTTCGGGCTGCCCTCCATGTACGCGCTGATCGAGGCGCTGCACCTGGAGCACCTCGCGCCCGAGCGGCGGGGCGAGCTGGCGCCGGTGCTGTTCGCGACGGCGGCCGGCGGCGACCCGGTGGCGCGGGCGCTCGTGGACCGGCTCGCCCAGGAGGTGACGGTGCTGGCCACGGTCGCGCTGACCCGCCTGGACCTGCTGGACGAGGAGACGCCGGTGCTGCTCGGCGGCAGTGTGCTCACCGCCGGGCACGCCCGGCTGAACGACGGGGTGCGGGCCCTGCTGGCGGCCCGCGCCCCCAAGGCCGCCGTGCACGTCGTCGACGCGCGCCCGGTCCTCGGCGCCGTACTCCTCGGCCTGGACCGGCTGGAGGTGGCGGCGGGGGCGCGGGAGCGGGCGCGACGGTACTGGGAGGCGCCCTGAACTCCCCTGTGGAGAAACGGTTTCCTCTGGTCGTGCCACGGCCCGGCCCGGGGAACCGAACACCTTCTCCCGACGTGTATACGGACAGCACACGCTGAGATCCACACAAGATCCAGTGAAGGCCGGTGCGGAATGTCACTCCGTGCGGCGATACTTGGCTGCGTACGGATGACCATGGGGGAGGTCGAGTGACACACCCGCCGCAGAGCGCAGCACCACCGGCCACGAGCCCCGCCGTGCCCGGCGCCCCCGGCATCCCCGCGCAGCCCGGCCCGCCGGTCCCGGCGCCGCGCCCACCGCACCCGCCGCACTCCCGGCGGACCGCCTTCGCCGAGGGCGCCGAGAAGCTGCGCGCCGCCGTGACCACCGAGCCGGGCCGGCTGCGCGTCATCGGCGCCGTACTCGCCCTGCTGGTCGTGACGTTCGGCGCGGTCACCGCGTGGCAGAGCAGCGAGCGCGCGGCCGCCGCCGACGACGTGCTGCACCGCAGCCAGCCCCTCAGCTCCGGCGCCGCCGACATCTACCGCGCCCTGGCGGACGCCAACACCGCGGCTTCCAGCGGCTTCCTGGCGGGCGGCCAGGAACCGGCCGCCACGCGTGACCGGTACGAGAAGGACATCAGCACCGCCGCCTCCGGCCTGGTCACGGCCGCCGCCAACGCCGAGCCCGGCTCCGCCTCCGAGGCCACCATCGCCCGCCTGAACCGGCTGCTGCCCGAGTACAAGGGCCTCATAGAGCGCGCCCGCACCTACAACCGGCAGGGTTACCCGGTCGGCGGCGCCTATCTGCGGTACGCCAACGAGAAGATGCAGGCGGAGATGCTCCCGGCCGCGGAGGACCTCTACACCAAGGAGAACGCGCGCCTGGACGCCGACTACGGGGACGCGACGCCGTACCCCTGGGCGGCCATCGCGCTCGGCGTGCTCGCCCTCGCGGCGCTCGGCTGGGCCCAGCGCCGCGACTACCGGCGCACGAACCGCGTCCTCAACCACGGCCTGGTCGCGGCCGGTTCCGCCACGGTGATCGCCCTGCTGTGGCTCACCGTCGGACACACCGTCGCCCGCTCCGAGCTGAACGGCTCGTACGACCACGGCATCCGCTCCCTGACCGTCCTGCACGACGCCCGCATCGCCTCCCTGAAGGCGCGGGGCAACGAGAACCTGAGCCTGGTGGCGCGCGGCGCCGAGACCGTCACGGTCGGCGGCAAGCAGTACGACACGTACTACTACGACTTCGACAAGGACATGACGGTGCTCGCCCAGGAACTCGGCCGGGCCGAGCGGCTCGCCGACGACACCGGCGGCACCGCGCCCGTCAGGGCCGCCGGGGACAGCACCGCGCTGTGGAAGCAGCGGCACACCGCGGCCCGCACCGAGGACGAGAACGGCAACTACCAGCAGGCGCTGGACAAGGTGATCGGCGCCAAGGGCACCACCGGCGAATGCTTCGACGGTGTCGACAGCGACCTCGCCCGCGCGATAGGCCATGAGCAGGCCGAGTTCCACCGGGCCGCCACGGACGGGCGGGACGCCATGACCGGGCTGCCCGCCGGCGCCGGCGCCCTCGCGGTGCTCGGCGCGGCGGGCGCGCTCGCCGGGATCGGCCGCAGGCTTTCGGAGTACCGGTGAGAAGGGGCAGGGCGATGGGCGTGAGCCGGCTGCGCGGCTGGGGCGGGGTCGGCACGATGGCGGTCCTGTGCGCCCTGGCGCTGGCGTTCGTCCTGCTGCTGCCGCGCATCCAGGCCCCGCGCCACCGGCCCGCGCCCGACCGGGCCGGGCAGCAGCTCGCCGAGGGCAGTCAGGTGCGCGCCGACGCCTGCCAGGACTCCGAGGCGCAGAAACAGACCCTCGCCCCGTCCGGCGCGGACGGCCCGACCATCGACGCCATCAAGGCCCGCCAGGGCGTCCGGCGCAAGCTGGTCGTCGGCGTCGACCAGAACAGCTACCGCTGGGGCTACCGCAACCCCAACACCGAGGGCGCCCAGCTGGAGGGCTTCGACATCGACCTGGTCCACCGCATCGCCCAGGACATCCTCGGCGACCCGGACGCGGTCCAGTTCAAGGCGATACCGACCAGCCAGCGCATCTCGGCGATCCAGGACGGCCGCGTCGACATGGTCGTGCGGACGATGACGATCACCTGCGAGCGGCTCGGGCAAGTGGCCTTCTCGGCTCCGTACTTCAAGACCGGGCAGCAGGTGCTCGCGCCCAAGGCGTCCCCGATCACCGGGTACAACGGCACGCTGGCGCACAAGAAGGTGTGCACGGCGGCCGGTTCGACGGCGTACGCGAAGCTGGATGCGGACAAGAAGGCCGGGGCCCTGCCCGCCTCCACCGACATCTCCACCACCGTGCCCAGCCAGCTCGACTGCCTGGTGCGGCTCCAGCTCGGCGAGGTGGACGCGGTGGTCACCGACGGCGCGCTCGCCGCGAGCCAGGCCGCGCAGGATCCGACGGTGGAACTCAAGGGCGCGCCCTTCACGACCGAGTACTACGGAGTGGCGATGCGGAAGGACGCCTCCGATCTGGTACGCCGGGTCAACCGGGTCCTGGTCGCCTACCGCGCGAGCGGCTGGCAGGCGTCGTACGACACATGGCTGTCGGCCACACTGGGAAAGGACTCCTCGGCGTCCAAGCCGCCCGCACCGCAGTACCTGCGCACCAGTTGATGCACAGCCGACCGGAACACACAGCAAGCGAGAGGTGATCGATGGGCGTCACGGACCCCGCCGGGCCGGTGATGGACCGGGACGAGGTGGACCGTGCGCTGGCGCGGCTCGGCCAGGAGCACGAGGCGATCGAGACCTCGCTGCTGGCCCTGCAGGACCACGCGGGCCGCAGACTCCTGGAGGGCGCCGAGCTGACCGGCGTCACCCAGGAGCGCTGGCAGGCCACGGAGGCGCGGATCACCCTGCTGTGGTCGTACTTCGACGCCTATACGGCCGCGCTGCGCGGCGCCCGGGACATCCGCGCCCGGCGCCGCTGGTCCAGCCGCGAGGACCTGGCCGAGCTGACCGAACTGCTGCGGGGCACCTCCGTGGCGGTCCCGGACCCCGGCAACGGCAGGCTCAGCGAGATCCTCTCGCTGGCCGAGCTGGTCGACCGGATGAACGAGCTGTACGCGACCAGCCTGGACCTGGTCGTCGCCGCCGACGCGGTCTGGTCGGCGCTGCCCGCGCGGATCGACCTCCTGTCCGCCGAACTCCAGCGCACCCGGCAACTCGCGCACTCCGTCGGCGTGCGCCCCGGCGAACACCCGGCCGGGGACGACCTGGAGCGGATCACCCGCACCCTGACCCGGCTGCGCGAGGACGTGATCCGCGACCCGCTCGCCTTCTGGGTGCCGGCCCGGGGCAGCTCCGCGCCCGGCGGCGGCCGCCCGGACACGACGGTGTACGACCGTGAGGCGCGGGCCCTCGAAGACGTGCGGCGGGAGATCGACGCGGTGCTCACCGTGCGCCAGGACGCCGAGGCCCGGCTGATCCGCCTCCGGGACGTCCTCTCGCGCGCCGACCGCACCCTCGCCGAGGCCCGCACCGCGCGCGGCGAGGTGCTGGCGAAGATCGCCGCCACCGAGGTGCCCGTGGTCAGCGGCCCGCCGACCGTGCTCCAGGAGCAGCTGGCGACCGCGGCCGAGTACCGGCGGGGCGCCCAGTGGCACCGGCTGTCCCCGTTGCTGGAGTCGCTGGAGCAGAAGGCGGAGGACGAACTGCTGCGCGCCCGCGAGCAGCTGACCGCGGTCACCGCGCCGCTCGCGGTCCGCGCCGAGCTGCGGGGCCGGCTCGACGCCTACAAGGCGAAGGTCGCCCGGCACGGCCTGGCCGAGGACCCGTTCCTGGTGGAGCGGTACGACGCGGCCCGGCGGATGCTGTGGAGCGCGCCCTGCGATCTGCGGGTGGCCGAACAGGCGGTGCTGCGCTACCAGCGGGCGGCGGCCGAACTGCTGGGCGCCGCGCCCGAGGACCGTAAGGGGGACCAGTGATGAGCGGGGCCGGGCGGGCCTGTCAGCGGCCGGGCTGCGAGGGGGCGTACGAGGACGTCGGCGGCGGCGAGCTGTACTGCGACACCTGCGGCCTCGCGCCCGTGGTGGCGGCTGGGGGTCCCTCCTCCGGGGGAGGGATGGTCGGCTCGCCGCCCACCGGGCTCACCCGGGGCGCGGCGGACAGCCGCGGCTCCGGCAGCGCCCGCAGCGCGCGCACGTCCTCGCAGTCGTCCAGATCGCGGCGCTCGGTGTCCGGGCGGCTGTCGCGCTCGCTGTCGGGCGGGTCCACCGCGCGCTCGGTGTCGGTGCGCAGCTCCGGCTCCGCGTCGGGGTCCTCGGGACGCGGACGGCTGGGCGCGGGTCTGGTGCACGTGCCGCAGGTGCCGCGGCCCGACCCGCACACGATGGTCCTGGAAAACCCCGAGGTGCCCGAACGCAAACGGTTCTGCTCCCGCTCGGACTGCGGGGCGCCGGTCGGCCGGGCCCGGGGCGAACGGCCGGGCCGCACCGAGGGGTTCTGCACCAAGTGCGGCCACCCGTACTCCTTCGTGCCCAAGCTGAAGGCCGGGGACATCGTGCACGGCCAGTACGAGGTCGCGGGCTGCCTCGCGCACGGCGGCCTGGGCTGGGTCTACCTCGCCGTGGACCGGGCCGTCTCCGACCGCTGGGTGGTGCTCAAGGGCCTGCTGGACACCGGCGACCAGGACGCCATGGCCGCCGCGATCTCCGAGCGGCGCTTCCTCGCGGAGATCGAGCACGCCAACATCGTGCGGATCTACAACTTCGTGGAGCACCTGGACCAGCGCACCGGCTCCCTCGACGGCTACATCGTCATGGAGTACGTCGGCGGCAAGTCCCTCAAGGAGATCGCCAACGACCGCCGCACACCGGAGGGCAGACGCGATCCGCTGCCGGTGGAACAGGCGTGCGCGTACGGCATCGAGGCGCTGGAGGCGCTCGGCCACCTGCACAGCCGCAATCTGCTGTACTGCGACTTCAAGGTCGACAACGCCATCCAGACCGAGGACCAGCTCAAGCTGATCGACATGGGCGCGGTGCGCCGCATGGACGACGACGAGTCCGCGATCTACGGCACGGTGGGCTACCAGGCGCCCGAGGTCGCCGAGGTCGGCCCCTCGGTGGCGAGCGACCTGTACACCGTGGGCCGCACCCTCGCCGTGCTCACCTTCGACTTCCAGGGCTACACGAACGTCTACACCGACTCGCTGCCCGATCCCGAGACCGTCGAGGTCTTCCGCCGCTACGAGTCCTTCTACCGCTTCCTGGTCCGCGCCACCGATCCCGACCCGGGCCGCCGCTTCGGCTCCGCCCAGGAGATGGCCGAACAGCTGACGGGCGTGCTGCGGGAGGTCGTGGCGCTCCAGACGGGGCAGGCGCGGCCGGCGCTGTCGACGCTGTTCGGGCCCGAGGTGCGGGTCACGGACACGGAGTTGTTCCCCCTGCCCGCGGGGGATGTGTCGCGGTGGGGGGCGCGGGAGGTCGTGGGACGGAAGAAGCGCACGTCCGCGCCGGCCCCCTTGGGACCGGCCCCTGCCGCCCCCGCCCTCGTCAAGCAACTGGACCTCCCCGCCGCCGCCCTCGCGCTGCCCGTGCCCCTGGTCGACGCGGGCGACCCCAACGCCGGGTTCCTCGCGGGGCTCGTGGCGTCCGCGCCCGGGGAGCTGATCGGGGCGCTGGCGGCGGCGCCCGTGCAGAGCGTGGAGACGCGCCTCAGGCAAGTGCGGGCGCGGCTGGAGACCGGGGACCACTACGGCGCCTCGACCGGGCTCGCCTCGCTGGACGAGGAGCGGCCCGAGGACTGGCGGGTGGTGTGGTACCGGGGCGTGGCCGCCCTGGTCACCGGCGACTTCGCGGGCGCCGCGCTCGCCTTCGACGCGGTCTACGACGCCTTCCCCGGCGAGGCCACGCCCAAGCTGGCGCTCGCCCTGTGCGCCGAGGTGCTGGGCCAGTTGGACAACGCGGCCGATTACTACCACCTGGTGTGGGCGACCGACCCCAGCTTTGTGAGCGCCGCCTTCGGGCTCGCCCGGGTCCGGCTCGCCGCGGGCGACCGGCAGGGCGCGGTGCGCACGCTGGAGTCGGTGCCGGAGTCGTCCATCCACTACACGGCCGCCCGGGTCGCCGCGGTCCGGGCCCGGCTCAGACAGCGCACCGCGGGCGCGGGTGACGTACCGTTCCTGGACGACCTGACCGCCGCCGCCGGGCAGGTCGAGGCGCTCAAGGCGTACGGGCTCGACCCGGCGCGGCGCGAGGTGCTGTCGGCGGAAGTGCTCGGTTGCGCGCTGGACTGGATACTCTCCGGGGGCCAGGACACCGCCCGGCCGACCGCCGCCGGGCGGGTGCTGCTGGGCAGCGGGCTGGACGAGCGGGGCCTGCGCTTCGGCCTGGAGCGCGCCTACCGCACGCTGGCCCGGCTGGCACCCGGCGGCGAGGAGAGGATCGAACTGGTGGAACGGGCCAACCGTTACCGCCCCCGGACGTGGGTGTAGTTGATGTCGCAGATGCCCCAGCAGGCCGCACCGGCCACGTGTCCGAGCTGCGCGGAGCCCGTCGAGCCGGACGACCTCTTCTGCGGTGCGTGCGGTCAGGACCTCTCGGTGGTGCCAGCCCCGCCTCAGGACCACCCGACGCTGACGATGACCAGGCCGGCGGCGCCCGGCTCCCCGGCGCCGGGTGGCCCCGACGCCGGTTCCCCGGCGCCCGGCTGCGCGGACGGCGTCGACTGGCCCGCCCCCGAGCCCCCGGGCTCCGACTCCACCTCGCCCAAGACACATCTGCCGACCGACCTGCCCGGCACCGACTCGGGCGGCCACCCGCTGCACCCCGGCGTACCGCGGTCGCCCGCCGAACAGCCCGCGTCCGGCGTCCGCTTCGACCGGCCGGCGGAACCCGAGGAGTACCCCTTGCAGGCTCCCGATCCCCGCTCGGCGGGCGAGACCCCCGTACCCGAGCGATCCGAGGAACACGCGCAGCCCGTCACCACCTGTGTCGCCTGCCGCGCCGGCCGTGTGGACAACGACGGCTACTGCGAGAACTGCGGGCACGCCCAGCCCCGCGAACGCGACCACATGGAACGGGAGTCGGGCCCGGTGGCCGCCGTCAGCGACCGCGGACTGCGCCACCACCGCAACGAGGACTCCTTCGCCCTCGGCCACACCGCGCTGCCCGACGGCAGCCCGGCCACACTCGCCGTCGTCTGCGACGGCGTCTCCTCGGCGACCCGTCCCGACGAGGCCTCGGCCGCCGCCGCGCGCGCGGCCGGTGACACCCTGCTCGCCGCCCTGCCGCGCGGCACCCATCCGCAGACCGCCATGCACGAGGCGATCGTCGCCGCCGCCCAGGCCGTCAACGCGCTGGCCGGGGAACCGGACGCGGCCCGCGAGCACGACCCGCACCAGAACGCACCGGCCTGCACCATCGTCTCCTCCGTGGTCGCCGCCGGGCTCCTGGTGGTCGGCTGGGTCGGCGACAGCCGCGCCTACTGGGTGCCGGACGACCGCACCGCGCCGCCCGCCCGGCTCACCGAGGACGACTCCTGGGCCGCGCAGATGGTCGCCGCCGGGCTGATGAACGAGGCCGAGGCGTACGCCGACGAGCGCGCCCACGCGATCACCGGCTGGCTCGGCGCGGACGCCTACGAACTGGACCCGCACACCGCCTCGTTCAAGCCGGACCGGCCCGGCGTCGTGGTGGTGTGCACCGACGGGCTGTGGAACTACGCCGAGACGGCCCAGGAGATGGCCGAGACGATCCCGGCGGACGCCGCCGCCCGGCCGCTGCACAGCGCCCGTGTCCTGGTCGGCCACGCCCTGGACGGCGGGGGCCACGACAACGTAACAGTGGCGGTCCTGCCGTTCCCGGCACCGTCGCAGGGGGCAGGATCGGCCTGAAACCACGGGCCGGAGGGGACCGGCCCGTACACAGCACCGCCGTGCGTAAGCGGGGCGGTGGAGGGGGATTTGAGTTCGTATGGCCAATTTCGCGAAACCGAGCGTGCCGCGGTTCTCGGTGGACGTGTACCAGAACGAGTACCTGCCCGAGGGCGGCCGCGAGGTCAACGCCATCGTCACGGTGACGGCGACGGGCGGCGGCACGCTGGGCGGGGGCCTGGGCGGGGGCCTGGGCGCGGTCGCCTCCGGCGGGCGGCCCTCCGCCGCCGTGGCGCTCATGGTCGACTGCTCGGGCTCCATGGACTACCCGCCGACCAAGATGCGCAACGCCCGGGACGCCACGGCCGCCGCCGTCGACACCCTGCGCGACGGCACCCACTTCGCGGTGATCGGCGGCACCCATGTGGCCACCGAGGTCTATCCCGGCGGCGGCCGCCTCGCCGTCGCCGGACCGGCCACCCGCGAAGAGGCCAAACAGGCGCTCCGACGGCTCGGTGCGGGCGGCGGTACGGCCATCGGCACCTGGCTGCGCCTCGCCGACCGGCTGCTGTCCTCGGCGGACGTCACCCTGCGTCACGGCATCCTGCTCACCGACGGGCGCAACGAGCACGAGTCGCCCGAGGATCTGCGCGCCGCCCTCGACGCCTGCGCCGGCCGGTTCACCTGTGACGCGCGGGGCGTGGGCACCGACTGGGAAGTGAAAGAAGTCACAGGGATCGCCTCCGCGCTCCTCGGCACCGCCGACATCGTCGCCGATCCCTCGGGCCTCGCCGCCGACTTCACGCGGATGATGGAGGCGGCGATGGGCAAGGAGGTCGCCGACGTCGCCCTGCGGGTGTGGACGCCGGTCGGCACCGCCATCCGCTTCGTCAAGCAAGTCGCCCCCGCCGTCGAGGACTTGACCGCCCGTCGCGCCGAGGCGGGGCCGCGCGCCGGGGACTATCCCACCGGCTCCTGGGGCGACGAGTCCCGCGACTACCACCTGTGCGTGGAGGTACCGCCGGCCGGTCTGGGCCGCGAAATGCTGGCCGCCCGGGTGTCGCTGGTGGTTCCGCAGGCGGACGGTACGGCACAGAATCTGGGCGCGCAGGGCCTCGTACGGGCCGTATGGACCGACGACATGACGGCGTCCACCGCGATCAGCCCCCAAGTCGCCCACTACACGGGCCAGGCCGAACTGGCACAAGTCATCAAACAGGGCCTCGATCTGCGCAAAGTGGGCGATTTCGATGGAGCAACGGCCAAACTGGGACGGGCCGTTCAGTTGGCGAGTGCCTCCGGGAACGCGGATACTGCGAAACTGCTTTCGAAGGTGGTGGACGTGGTCGACGCCGCGACAGGTACTGTGCGGTTGAAGACGAGGGTCGCGGAGGCCGACGAGATGACTCTGGAGACCCGGTCCACCAAGACTGTTCGTGTAAAGAAGTGACCCTGCAAGCGACCCGGGCCATCCGGCCGGACCCTTAGGAAGAAGGGGAAGCACCGACATGCCGACCTGCCCGAACGGACACCAGTCGGGTTCCGACGACTGGTGCGAGGTCTGCGGTCACCGCATGGCCGGTGCCGTACCTCCGCCCCCGCCTCCCCCGCCGCCCGGCGGCTACGGCTTCCCGCCCCCGCAGGGGGCCCAGGGCGGCGCCCGCCCGCCGGCCGGCGCCGCGGAGGCCGAGCTGTGCCCGCAGTGCCGCACGCCCCGCGAGGGCGGCGCGCCCTTCTGCGAGGAGTGCCGGTGGAACTTCCTGACCAACACCGCGACCTCGTACACCCCGGCGGCCCCGCGCCCCTCGGGTCCCCGCTTCCAGTCGCCGAACGCGCCGTTCGGCGGCGGTGACGGCGGGTTCGAGTACCAGGGCTCGCGGCCCTCGCAGGTGAACCGCCCGGCCGAGCCGATCCCGCCGTTCGGCAGCGAGCCGTCCGGGCCGACCCCGTTCGACCGCACGCCGCCGAGCCCGCCGACCTCGCCCGGCCCGCCGGCCCCGCCCGCCTTCGGGCGGGTCCCGGGACAGGGAGCGCCCGGCGCGCCCTCCGGCCCCGGCCAGGGTCCCGGTGGCCAGGGCGGTGGCTACGGCTACCCGCAGCCCGGCAACCCGCAGACCCCGCCGCCCGCCTTCGGCGGCGACCGAGGCCCCGGCGCGGCCCCCGGCGGCCCGGCCGGCGGCCCCGGCGGTCCCTCGCCCTTCGGCAACGCTCCCGGCCAGAACCCCTTCGGCGGCGACCCCTCCCGTCCCGTCCCGCCGCCGCCCGGCCCGACCCCGCCCGCCGCTCCCGGCGGCCCTGCCGGTCCCGGTGGTCCCGGTGGTCCCGGTGGCGCCCCGCAGGCGTTCCCGGGGGCCGGCGGCCCGCCCGCGCCCCCCGCGTTCCCGCAGGAGACCGGCCGGCCCCCGGTCGGCGGCCCGCCCGGCGGTCCCGTCTCCGGTGGCCCCTCCTTCGGCGGCGGTGACGACGACTGGGTGATCTCCCCGCCGTCGTCCGCCCACCCCTCGGACCCGGGCCAGGGCGGCGGTTACGGCTACCCGCAGCCCGGTGGCACCCAGGCCCCCTCGGGACCCGGCTTCCAGAAGGCCCCCGCGGGGCCCGGCTTCCCGGACGCACCCGGGCAGTCCACCTGGACCGCGACCATCGGCCCGGACCGCGAGTACTTCATGGCGATGATGCAGCGCTCGGGCCCCGAGGCCACGGGCCTGAACCTGCCCGCGTACTCCCCCGAACAGCAGCGCACCCTCACCGGCGACCAGGTGACGATCGGCCGCCGCCGGCACTCCACCGGCGACACCCCGGACATCGACCTGGCGGTGCCGCCGGAGGACCCGGGCGTCTCGCACCAGCACGCGATGCTGGTGCAGCAGCCGGACGGCAGCTGGGCGGTGGTCGACCAGAACTCGACCAACGGCACCACGGTCAACATGTCCGAGGAGCCGATCCAGCCGTTCGTGCCGGTCCCGCTCCGGGACGGCGACCGGGTGCACGTGGGCGCCTGGACGACGATCACCGTCCGCCGGGGCTGAGCACCGGGCGCGGGACGGTCACGGGAGGGGCCAGGCGTACGGCCCCTCCGGGTCGTCCAGCCAGGCCCAGCCCCGTGCGCCGGCGAGCGTGACGCCGTACCGTTCGCGCTCCGGCTCCTCCTCGCGTTCCCACAGCGCGTACGCCTCCTGCGGATCGAGGCCGCTCCGGGTCAGTCCCAGCAGGAAGCGGAAGGTGTCCTGCTCGCGGGCCCGGCGCGGCAGCCCGGCGAAGGAGACGCCCTCCGGCTCGGCCCGCTCCTGCCCGCGCGAGGGCACGAAGTAGGCGGCCGTGTGCAGGAAGCGGCCCTCGGCGTGCTCCGCGTCCCGCACGGTGAGCGCGAGCAGCCCGGTGGACAGCGGGGTCACGATGCGGGCGCCGGGGCGGCACTGGGCGAGCCAGGCGCGCGGCACCGTGGGCAGCGCGCAGGTCGCGATGATCCGGTCGAAGGGGGCTCGTTCGGGCACCCCGCGCGCCCCGTCGCCCGTGACGACCACCGGCCGATGGCCCGCCGCGGCCAGGTGCAGCCGCGCCGACTCGGTGATCTCCGGCTCCAGGTCCACCGTGGTGACGAGGTCGTCGTCGCCGAGCCGATGGGCGAGCAGGGCCGCGTTGTATCCCGTGCCCGCGCCCACCTCCAGGACCCGGTCACCGTCCTCGACGCGCAGCGCGGCCAGCATCCGCGCCATCAGGGAGGGCTGGCTGCTGGAGGACAGCAGTTCGCCGTCGCGCAGCCGGGTGGCCAGCGGCTCGTCCGCGTAGGCGCCACGCACCCAGCGCTCGCGGGCCCGGGGATCGGGGCTCTCGCCCCAGCGCCGCTCGTAGCCGCGCGGCCCGGCGACGAAGTAGTACGGCACGAACAGGTGCCGGGGCACCTCGGCGAACGGCTCCCGCCATCTCGGGTCCGCCGCGAAGGCGCCCTCCGCGTCGATCTCCCGCACCAGCGCGGCCCGCGCGGCGGCGGCGAGTTCCTCGGTCCGTGCGTCGTAGGCGGTCATACGACCACGGTAGGCACCCGAGCCCCGAACCCCGTGGTCCTGAGTCCTGGGTTCTCGGCCGTCCCGTCTGAGACCATGGACGGGTGAATGAGATTCGGCGCGGCACGCTTCAGGAGCAGACCTTCTACGAGCAGGTCGGCGGGGAGGACACCTTCCGCCGGCTCGTCCACCGTTTCTACGAGGGGGTCGCCGAGGACCCGGAACTGCGGGCGATGTACCCGGAGGAGGACCTGGGTCCGGCCGAGGAGCGCCTCGCCCTGTTCCTGATGCAGTACTGGGGCGGCCCGACCACCTACAGCGAGCGCCGGGGCCATCCCCGGCTGCGGATGCGGCACGCCCCGTTCACGGTGGACCGGGCGGCGCACGACGCCTGGCTGCGGCACATGCGCACGGCCGTGGACGAGCTGGGGCTGTCCGAGGAGCACGAGCGGACGCTGTGGAACTACCTGACGTACGCCGCCGCCTCGATGATCAACACGGCGGACTGATCCCGCGCCGGCTGGTCGGGTCCCGGTCGCCGTCGCCAAAGTCCGGTCCGGGCGGGAGCCGGCGGCTCAGCCGCTCACGCTGACGCCCAACGAGCCGAGCGACCCGAGGGCCCCGACCCGCCGCACCGCGATCGATCCGTACGGCGTACGCAGCCGCAGCCACGCCCCCGAGGACAGCAGCCCGGTGTCGGCCGCCTCCGTCCCCGGGCGCAGGAAACCGAGGGACTGCGCCGCGTGCACGGCGCGCACGGGCAGCCCGGTGCGCCCGATCTCGCGGGACCAGATGTCCCGCCCGATCCGGTCCAGCTCCGCACGGGTGCGCCGCTCGGGCGCCAACCCCTCCGTGCGCGCCCGGAATTCACCGACCGCCGCGGCCACGGTCGCCCGCAGCGTGTCCGGGGCCGGCAGCCCCGGCTCGGCCCGCCAGCCGCCGCGCGGCGGCAGCACACCGGCCCACGGCGGCCCGGTGACCGCGCCCGGCACGGCCGCGGTGGCCGCCCGCTCGGTCACGGACTCCAGCAGCTCGCCCGCGGAGACGGTGACGTCGAGGGTGATGTCGAGACCGTTCTCGTACGGCTTCGCGAGCCGTACGGCGCGCACCGCGAGGACCTCGAAGGACGGCGGCCGCCCGAAGACGGCGAGCGCGGTGCCGGCCGCCTGGAGACGGACCGCGGCACCGCGGTCGTAGTGGAGCAGCCGGGAGAGGAAGGCGGCGAGGTCCGCCGCCTCCGTCTCGTCCACGAGGTGCAGCACCGTCATGCGGCGACGGCCTCGCCCTCTTCGGCCCCGGCCGTCTCCAGGTACTGCTGGAGGAACTCGCGCTCCTCCGCGGTGATCCGGCGCGGCCGCTGGGCCTCGAAGTCGAACGGCACGACGACCGTCGAGGCCCGCACGTACACCACGTCCTCGTCCTTC
Organism: Streptomyces sp. NPDC001056; assembly: GCF_053598955.1. NCBI lineage: Bacteria > Bacillati > Actinomycetota > Actinomycetes > Kitasatosporales > Streptomycetaceae > Streptomyces > Streptomyces sp. NPDC001056. Next base: position 94,680 of record NZ_JBSFLI010000022.1, read on the forward strand.
ACCTCGTAGGCGATGGTGAAGGACGCGGCCCGGATCTCGGTGATCCACAGCTCGATGTCCACCGGATGGTGCCGGTGGACGAGCTGGCGCTTGTAGTCGATCTCATGGCGCGCCACCACGGAGCCCTGCTGGAACTCCTTGTCCGGCCGGAACAGGAAGTTGATCCGGGCCTCTTCCAGGTAGCGCATGAAGACCACGTTGTTGACATGGCCGTAGGCGTCCATGTCGGACCAGCGCAGCGGGCACGGGTAGGTGTGGCGCAAGACCGATCAGCCCCGGGTCAGCTTCTTGTACGTCGCCCGGTGCGGCCGCGCGGCGTCCGCGCCGAGGCGCTCGACCTTGTTCTTCTCGTACGACTCGAAGTTGCCCTCGAACCAGAACCACTTGGAGTCACCCTCGTAGGCGAGGATGTGGGTGGCGACGCGGTCGAGGAACCAGCGGTCGTGCGAGACGACGACGGCGCAGCCGGGGAACTCCAGCAGGGCGTTCTCCAGGCTGGAGAGGGTCTCGACGTCGAGGTCGTTGGTGGGCTCGTCGAGGAGCAGCAGGTTGCCGCCCTGCTTGAGGGTGAGCGCGAGGTTGAGGCGGTTGCGCTCACCGCCGGACAGCACGCCGGCCGGCTTCTGCTGGTCGGGGCCCTTGAAGCCGAAGGCGGACACATAGGCGCGGCTGGGCATCTCGACCTGGCCGACGTTGATGTAGTCCAGACCGTCGGAGACGACCTCCCACAGCGTCTTCTTCGGGTCGATGTTGGCGCGGCCCTGGTCGACGTAGGAGACCTTGACGGTCTCGCCGACCTTGATGGTGCCGGCGTCGGGGGTCTCCAGCCCCTGGATCATCTTGAAGAGCGTGGTCTTGCCGGCACCGTTCGGGCCGATGACGCCGACGATGCCGTTGCGCGGCAGCGTGAAGGAGAGGTCGTCCACCAGGACCTTCTCGCCGAAGGCCTTGTTGAGCTTGTCGACCTCGACCACGACGCTGCCCAGGCGCGGGCCCGGCGGGATCTGGATCTCCTCGAAGTCCAGCTTCCGCATCTTGTCGGCCTCGGCGGCCATCTCCTCGTACCGGGCGAGGCGGGCCTTGGACTTGGCCTGGCGGCCCTTGGCGTTGGAGCGGACCCACTCCAGCTCTTCCTTGAGGCGCTTCTGCCGCTTGGCGTCCTTCTGGCCCTCGACCTTGAGGCGGGCGGCCTTGGTCTCCAGGTACTTGGAGTAGTTGCCCTCGTAGCCGTGCAGGCGGCCGCGGTCGACCTCGCAGATCCAGCCGGCGACGTTGTCCAGGAAGTACCGGTCGTGGGTGACGGCCACGACGGTGCCCGGGTACTTGGCCAGGTGCTGCTCCAGCCAGTTCACCGACTCGGCGTCGAGGTGGTTGGTGGGCTCGTCGAGGAGCAGCAGGTCGGGCTGCTCCAGGAGCAGCTTGCAGAGCGCGACGCGGCGCTTCTCACCACCGGAGAGGTTGACCACCGGCCAGTCGCCCGGGGGGCACCCGAGCGCGTCCATGGCCTGCTCCAGCTGGGCGTCGAGGTCCCAGGCGTTGGCGTGGTCCAGCTCCTCCTGGAGCTTGCCCATCTCCTCAAGCAGCGCGTCCGAGTAGTCGGTCGCCATCTGCTCGGCGATCTCGTTGAACCGGTCGAGCTTGCCCTTGATCTCGGCGACGCCGTCCTGGACGTTCTCCAGGACCGTCTTGTCCTCGTCGAGCGGGGGCTCCTGCAGCAGGATGCCGACGGTGTAGCCGGGCGACAGGAACGCGTCACCGTTGGACGGCTGCTCCAGCCCCGCCATGATCTTCAGCACGGTCGACTTACCGGCACCGTTCGGACCGACGACGCCGATCTTGGCACCCGGCAGGAAGTTCAGGGTGACGTCGTCGAGGATCACCTTGTCGCCGTGCGCTTTGCGCGCCTTGCGCATGGTGTAAATGAACTCAGCCAAGAGAAACCGTCCGGCAACTTGAAATCTGGCAGTGGGCAGATACACCCCATCTTGCCTGACCGCGACCCTTGGGTGGTAACCCGTGAGGCCGTGGCGCTCTGACCTGGACTTTCACTGGTGGCGGCTGTGGCGCGTCTGTCGCTGTCGGTCGCCATTGAGTGCCCTTGGGCGTCCTCGCACGGCCCAGAGACGGCCCGGGAATGATCACCCAGGCAACCGGATCTTCACCTGGTGGTTGTGGTGGGCATGGTCAATCACCGTGCCTTCCACATGGGCGCCCAACGGGGGCAGCTCCATCCCACGCGGCATGGCCGTGATCTCCGCGAGGGCCACGGCGTTCGGGATGCCCTCTACACGGATGAAGACGCCGAAGCACTGGCGCGCGATGACCTCACCACCGACATGAGTCCCCACAGGCAGAGCGACGACGGTCTCCGCCCAGCTCCGCCGAACCGCCTCGGGCTCCGGCACCTCCGGGCCCGCGGGCCACGCGTATTCGTCCATAGAGAGATCATGGCCGCCAGGACCAACCCTCCTTGGCCTCCGCCCCGGAAGTTCGAGCCATCGCGGCCCCTGGCGCCGTCATCGGCGGCCTGACGCTCACCCATGGATGCCGCTGCAACGCCGCCGGGCCCCGCTAACCAGCTTCGGATGTCACCGAAACAGCTCCGGGGCCGGGCAGACCTGTAGCGGCTCTTCCGGCTGCTCTGCCTGCCTCCACCAGGTGTGCCGATCGGCGCACTGCCACAGCGAGCGGCAAGCCCGCTGACCGTCGTCGCCTCGGGCGAGTACGAAACCGCCCCACTTCAGGGGTTGGCCGCACTCGGGGCGAGCGCGAGCGTCTTCGGCCATACGGCAATCCCAACGGGGCTATCGGCTGATCGGGATCTCGTAGACGATCTCGCAGTGAGCGGCGGGCACCACGATGTCCGCGGTCTCGACGGGCCGCCCTTGGTCGTTGTAGTACGTCCGCCGGATGTGCGTGACGAGCGCGGCCTTCTGGATGCCGAGTATCGACGCCTCCTCGGCGGTCGCCTGCCTGGGCTCGGGCTGCTCCACGGCATGGCTGACGGTGATCCCGATCGCGGCCATGCGGTTCACGACACCTTCCCCGGCGTGCGGCCCTCCCTCGGGCAGGACGACGAGGGTGCCGGCGGTGAGGTCGTACGGCTCCCAGCTCGTGGACAGCTGCACCGGCCTGCCGTCGCCCAGGAACTCGTACGTCGTCCGGACGCAGAGATCACCTTCGGCGATACCGAGCCGTGCCGCGATGTCCGCGGGAGCCGGCACCTTGGCGTCAGTCCGGCTCTCCCAGTCCCCTTGCCTGCCCACGGCCTTCATGTCCGCCCGGAACGGCGACCCGTCGGGCCGCTCTCGCGCGGACGACCGGACCATGCGCACCCGTTGCCGTGGCTCGGCGACGTACGTGCCGGAACCGGCGCGCCCCTCCAGCACTCCCTGGGAGATCAGCAGCTCCTGAGCCCGGCGGACGACGTTCTCGCCGACCCCGCACTCCTGGCCGATCTGGGCGCGGGACGGCAGGCGGTCTCCGGGCTCCCATACGTGCTCCGCGATCCGCCGCCGGAGTTCGTCGGCGATACGGAGATAGGGCGGCTGCTCAGGCATATGGAAAATCTAGTCCACTAGCTCTAATCTAGTTAACTAGCTTCACTGAAAGTGATCGCCGGTGACGGAGGCTGCCCTGTGCCCGCTTCGGGAGTTAGCGCGGCGGCCATCGCTGCCCGGCTGTCGGCCCTCGGGCTCCCCACACGCCTGGAGGAGCACGACCGGTCCTGGTCGGTCGAGGCAGAGGTGCCGGAATCGCTTCCGGCCGAGTCCTGGCGGGAGGTCTTGGAAGCCGTGGCGGAGGCCGATCGGTTCGGGCTTCTCGCCACCAGCCTGAACGGCCGCACCCTCTGGGCGGCCGTACGCAAAGCGGTCCCCACGACGGGCGATGTCGGGGGACCGAGCCATCAGCGATAGGAGCTGAACAGCGTGCTCAACCGTATCCGCCGCGCCGCCTCGCTCACCAGAGCGCGGTACGCCCGCAAGGGCAGGCATCGCCGCCCCTTAACACCCTCTCGGCCTCCGGCCGCCCTGATCCTGCCCGTCCCTGCCGACGCCCCGACGGCGGTCCTGGGCCGGCCTACCGAAACCGCGAAGCACCGCCTCCCGCTCGCGGGGGAGGAAAACGCGCTTGTCCGCCCGTGCGTGCTGGCCTGGGAGCAACGAGTACGGCGGCGCGCGCTGGTGGTCACCTCTCACATGCCGGCTGAGGCGTGGTCACCTCTCGCGGGAGGTTGCTGATGCTTCCTCCAAAACGGCCCCACATCACCGAGACGTCGGCCATTCCCTACCAGTCGGCCGTGTGCTGCATCGGCATACACCTTGCTTGCGCGGAGTCGTCGCCTGTCTCCGCACCGATCGACCTGCCGCTTGTGTACGAGACGTGCGCCTGCCCGTGCCACACAGTGCCTTCCCGCTCCATGAACAGGGAGGCGGAGCGGTGAGCGGCCGGGTTCTCGGCGGCGCGCTGGTCTCCAGCGTCGAGGTCACCGCGGCCACCGTGCAACGAGGCGACGTCATCCAACTCGGGGGCCTGCCCTGTCGGGTGGCCGACCTCTTCCAACTCCCTCAAGGCGCCAAGCAACTCCTCTTCGAATCTGGCGAACTGCTGACCATGCACGCGCGAACCCGACTCGTCGCCGTTCGCATGCTGAGAAGGCGGTGAACCATCCCGTGCGTGCACGCCATCACGAGATCGCCGACGATCTCCGGCAGCAGATCACGACCGGCCGCATCAAGCCCGGCGAACGCCTCCCGTCTGAGGCGGGCCTCGCCGTCCGCTACAAGGTCAGCACGGTGACACTGCGGAACGCCCTCGCGGTCCTCCAGGCCGAGGGCCTGGTCGAGAAGATCCACGGCAAGGGCAACTTCGTCCGCCATCGCCCTCGCAAGACCGTGTACGTCGGCGGCTGGGGGACGCTGGACCCATGGACCGCCGGAGAAGCGGCCCTGAACATTGCTGTCAGCACCACCACGATTGCAGCACACGGACATCTGGCGACCTTGCTCAAGGTGCCGACGGGCAGCCCACTCACCGAGTTCTTCTGCATCAGCCGTCAGGGAGAGTCCCCGCGCGGACTGGCCCGTATTTACATCCCGCCCGACCTGACCCCGGCCGGAGTCGAGGACGACAACGCCTCCTGGAGAGAGACAGCCACGCGCTTCGCCGTCCTGAGCACACCACAGGCAACTGTCCGGGAGACGGTATGCGCCCGCCCCCCGACCCCGGAGGAAGCGTCCGCCCTCCGGCTCCGCTCCTCCGCGCCGGTCCTCGCGATCACACGCGTCACAACCGACACCTCCGGACGGGTCATCGAGGGCGCACTTCTGGCGTTCCCGGGCGACCGGGTCGACGCCGTCTTCACCACCCACCACCCGACTGATGAGAGGCAGACCAAAGAATGACGGCACCGAACGAACTACGACTCCTGCCGTGGTCGGGCTCGGACGGCAAGCCCTGCTACCTGAGCACCGACGACAAGACCGGCTACATGTCCCGTCTGGCGGACAACATCGAATCGATCCAACTGGGAGCGGCAACCGAGTTGCTGGAGCACGCCACGGACACCCTCACTGACCATGACACGGATGCGGAGGACCTGCGCCTCCTGGCGAAGGAGCTGACCGGAGCCCTCCGGGACGTACTCCGCGTCGCGACCAGCCGCGGCCACCTCCTGGCCATGAGCGAACCGCACCAAACCTGAGACGGTGACCGCAAGCAGCGCCCACCCATGATGTCCCTCACCTCACGCGGGGAGGGGGGCCCGAACATCAACCGGCTCCCCTCCCCGCTGCTTTACTTCGGCCGCTGGAACACTGGGCAACGGGGGAGGAAGAGACTCTGAGCCCTCAGCTTAGGAAGCTGCGGCCCTTTGGGGCCGGGTCGGCCGCTGACCTGGGTGAACGGCTGGGACGCCGTCCCGTCGGGCTGGCTGCTTTCACCGTGGCCCCCCGCTGTTCCCCGTCCGATCTGGTGCGCTTGTGGTGCGCGCATGCGTCATCTCCGCTTCGGCGGCACCTATCGCTTCTGCGCCCTGTAGCGCTTCATCAGCACGGTGATTCGTACGTGGTCTGCCTGGCCGTTGAGCTCGGCCACAAGATCGTCAGGACACAACTCGTAGAGATCACCCCACCATCGACGTCCTCGGTTGTCCCAGATCCGGTATCCACCTGGCACACCCCGGGCTACGTAGCGTCTCCTACTCACAGTCCCCCGGTTCCCGGCACCGTTTCTGCCGTGCTTCCCTATTCGCTCGCTGGCACGATGGCCTTGTGGCTGATCTAGAGCGCATCGAGACAGAGATCATGGCGTACTACCGAGCACTCGACGAGGGCGCCACCCTGCGGCACCACTTCCGCCACGCTGACGAGGAGGGAGGCTTGTGGTACATCGAGGCCGTACCTGACCGCAGCGAGTTGATCGTCGTCAAGCAGGCAGAGCGGACTTCGGCCGGCCAACTCCACCGGTACAGCTGGGAGCACCTAGAGGACGAGCACGGCGGCCTGACAGACCAAACGATCGATCCTGAGAGGGATCCGCTGGAGCCCATCCCGGCCGGAGAGTTCCAGTGGGTGTGGAATCGGTGAGCGCGCTGAACAACCACTTTAGGAGAGAGGCTGGGGAGCGGGGGCCCTGACCTGGAGCTTCGATACCTCGTCGGGTCACCGGGGAACTCGACCGCGAGGCACCCCCGTTGACTGTGGCTGACCCTTGTATCTGGCACGAGTGTGGCACGCGGCGAGCATGCGGCTCGGAACCTGGCCGGCTCCCCCGGTGCACGGGGCTCAACCGCCGTAACGGCTGCGCAGATCCTCGGTGGTTCGCGACATCAGCTCAATCGAACCTTCCGGTGGTGTCTCCGTCAGCGGATGTTCTGTCTGGGGATCGTAGGCAGTCAGCCCGGTCTCCTTCTCGACGATGGCCGCAAGGGCCGAGACCTGGCCGAGCACGACTTCAGCGTCGTCCCCCGCATGCCAGTAGGGCACAGTAATGCTCACCTCGTCACCGAAGACGGACAGGTCGATGCCGGTGCCCGAGTGGCTCAGGTCTCGCGACTCCTGCTCATACTCCGTGATCTCCACTTCGCCCAGCAGGGTCCGAGCCTGCGGCACTATTCGGTCCCAGGCTTCAAGGAGGCGAGTAGGGATCGGCTCGCTGTGCTCGGCCGCGTCTTCCATCGCCTCCAGAACCTCGTCCCAGGCCTGCCCGTCGAGCCTGCTCAAGAAGTAGATGTCGTAGCTCACGGCGCGATCGTAGGCACTCCTCTCGCATGGCCGCAGTCCACCTGACCCTTCACGACGCGGGGTTGCTCACCAGTCCCGCCACCGGTCCGTGAGCTCGTGCCGACCGAGCCCGCACCTGGCGGTCAGGCCCGCGACGTCGACTCCCTGCTCGGTGAGTGCCTCATCGATGTAGGCGCACAGCTGCTCGCGTTCGTCGGTTTCGAAGGCGCACTGGTCGTGAGCCTCGTTCACGGCGTTCAGGGCCAGGACGACGCGCTCCACTGCAGCGAAGATCCGTGCGTCGTCTCCTTCGGCGAGCGTAGGCAAGTCGGCCTCGAACACGTCGAGGACGGCATCGGTCTCCAGCAAGAGCTCTTCGGGGAACAGATCGACCATGCACGCGCAGTCGGGATCCAGGGTGCCGGCGGCAAGCTCCGCGGCCTCCTCGGCTATGCCCCTGCGCCAGTTCGTCGTCGGTCTCTCAGCCATGGAGCGGACCGTACAGCGCAGGGCTGACAAGCAAGACCTGTCTTCATGGGAGAGCCTCAGCTTGGGAAGCTAAGGGCATCTGGGGCTTACTCCCAGGGCTGACCTGCGGCGGAGCAGTGTCGGCCCCCGGCGGGCGGTCGACTGGTTCCCCGGTGTTTCCCGTGGTTCCCCGCAGGGTCTGGCACAGATCTGGCACGGGCCCCAGTCCCGCGATCACCAATCACTGTCGTACAGGCAGACCCCCAGGCGGTAGGGCGGTACCGTGATTGGTCAGTCACTGTGTGGTCGCGGTGGCCGGTCGAGGAGGGGGACGATGCAGTTCAGCGCCCGTAAGACGATGAACCCAAGCGCTTACATTGCCCTGATTGAGGCTTTGACTGCGATCTTCTGGAACAAGAAGCCCTTCGAGATGTACGTCGGGGCCATGCTGAAGGATCACAGGGAGCTGCTGACGCGGCTGGACTTCACGGCCACCAAACGCGAGGTGTCGGGCCAGTGACGAGTGCGATGGTTGGCCCTAAAAGTCCACTTGCGCTGATCGATCAAGCACTCGCGCTTCTCGCTGCCGAGGTAGACCTACGCGAGGATCCTGGGGCTCCCACTCATACGGTGATCGTCGCTGACGGCCTGGAAGCTCCCGGGGTGGCTGAATCTCTAGGGCTGTATTTGGTTGGGGCTCTCGCGGGCGCCATACAACAGGATGCAAGCCTGTGCGATGCCATGCTGCCGACCGGACTTGAAGGCCAACGAGAAATTGAACAGGCCGTTCATCGACTGGTAGGCACGAACAACCAATTCATGACACGCTCTGAAATATCGTTTCGCGATACCAAGAGAAACGCTTGGATAGCAGAAGGGGTCATGCATGCCCTGCTGATGGTGAGAGCTCGGTCTGCAAGCGACATGCTGGACGGCCCTGTTCAAGCATTGGCCGATCTTCATACTATCCCGACACAGCAAGGCTTGGATGCGCTAGCGATCTATAGCGACGCCTCGGGCCCAGTCGTCGCAATCGGTGAAAGTAAGGCATCACGCGACGACGGCAGCGCGCAACTAACTGAGGCAGCGACGATCTTTCGAGATATCGATGAAATGAAGTACGGCCCTGAGTTGAGGGCCAAGCTGGGCGCCCTAAGGCGGGTAATACATCCAGACCTGGCAGATAAGGTCTCCAACGCATTGTGGCTTGAGCATCGATGCTATTTCCCGATGGTAGTACATGAGACATACTTCGATCTCAAAGCGAAACGTGTCGTATACGGCCGCCTTTTCCCTTCGATAGATCGCAGGCGAGTCATCGGAGTGAAGCTCCACGACTTCCAGAAGTTCTTCGACGATATATCAGATGCAATGAGAAGTGCGGTCAGGGAAGTGGTTATCTGATGTTCAATAGCGGCATAGATCAAATGCTCTCTAGTCTGCCCACATTGCAAGATCTCGATTCCTCAACAGTCCGCAGAATTCTGACGCGGGCGTGGGCAGACTGTGTTGACAGACGGGACTTGAGCAGGTCAGAGACGCTTGACAGCCTATCGGCCTCGGAAGAGCATCAACGGGATTTGAATGATCTGCGCAAGCTTGCAACGGCACTTGAGGCTCACGCGATTTTGAATGAAGAACTGCCGCGCGAGGTGAGAAGGTCTTGTGCGTTTGTCGCCGCTGAAGCGCTGAGTATTGTGGCAGAGGCTGATGCTGAATCCTATGAGCTGAGGGACGCCTGGCTTTTCGGTAATCAAGCAAGGTACACGATCGTCGAGACGGCGCTTCTTTATTTGATCGCGGGATATGATTCAAATGCGGCTCTGACAGAGCAAGGGATTGGGAATATACTCGCCCCGACCTCCATCATGAGTCTTGCCGAGGAATGGGTTCTTAAGCAAGTTCGATCGCTTCTAACGCTCAGTTCGCCTTCCGCTGACGATTTTCCAATCCTAGAGCCGCATGACCTTGCTCTGAGCGAACGCGCCCGCGCAAACATCCTTCGCACCATTGGAAAATCAGTACGAGATCACGTTCTCTGGCTAACCTACGATGAGTCGGTCAGCAATGACTTAGAAGAATTGCATCAGCTCCTCTACAGAATGGAGCATGACTCAGAAGGACGTCCGATTTCCGCAGGCCATATCGACTTGCATCATCTACTCTTGCTTCTCACTTTTGCCATTGAGGAAACATCGGCACGAGCGCTGAGAAGCGTGCCCCCGCCGGCCGATGACTCAGGAAGGTTTCTGCGGTATCAAAGGTATCGTGCAAAGAATCGTCCTTTGATGTGGCCTGGGGTGCTTGAGTATGCAAATGGGGCCTTTCCGGGACCTCATTCTCACGCTGTTGTATCGGTCCCCACTGGGGCTGGAAAATCAGCCGTTGCTGAGATAGCAATAGCTCAGGCTCTTCGAGATGGATGGGTTCTATATCTGGCACCAACAAACGCCCTCGTTGGTCAGATAAGGCGCGAGATAGGAAAGGTCTTTCGTGCCGACGATGGAGTAAAAGTCAGGGAATTCCTTGGTGGGTCAGAGTATACGGAGCTGACCGGCGAGATGATACGGGATATCGAGGGTCGTTCAATTCTCGTTATGACTCCCGAAAAGTGCTCTCTCGCTCTTCGTCAAGCTCCTGAAATTTTTCTTGACCTCTCCCTATGTATCGTTGACGAAGCGCACATGATCGGAGCGCAAGACTCCCGAGCAATCATTGCCGAGTTGGTGGTCGCTGAAGTTCTACATCGAGCGCCCGATGTCAAAATCCTAATGCTCTCCGCCCTACTCGCGAACCCAGGCGATATTTCGGCCTGGCTGCGAGGTGCCACCGGAAGAGAATCACTCGTCATAAATCCGCCTTGGCGCCCAACAAGGACGCTAAGGGCCATTATAGGTTTCGATGCACATGAAGCTTCGGCATTGGAGAGTGAGGCTAAAAAGGCACTTGAAAAACTGCCGCCCAGGCGAGTTAATTACCCTTTTGACGTCCCTATCTCTTTGCTTGTGGGACTTCAAGGTGCTTGGCAGTCCAACGACCTGTCCGATTACAAGCTCATGCATACGAATGTCAGGGCGGGTCTGATATATAAGCGGGGGGTTGGAACGGTTGATGACAGCTATTGCAATAGAGTAGTCAAGTCACTGTCTCAGGCTCTAGGTGAAAAGAATCAAAGGATCCTAGTATTCCTACCCCGAAGCAGGCATGACAGTTTCTCTTGCGCCTTGCAAATTGACGGCTTCTCGGTAGGTGCGAACGCCTCTGTAGACGCTGATGTCGATGCACTGATGAAACTCGCGGACGCAGAAATCGGAGCTTCATCCTTGCTCCGAGGTGTGCTGTCGAAGGGAGTTGCTGTCCATACCGGTGCCATGCTCAGAGAGGAGCAGCGAGCTAGCGAGATCTCATTCGAGCGAGATCGCTCCAGGGTCCTCTTTGCCACCGGAACCCTTGCTCAAGGGCTAAATCTTCCTGCCACCACAGTAATCGTTGGCGGAACGCAGATTGGTTGGGACCCTGATGCTGATAGAGAGGAACAAGACAGGCGTGCGCAGGCGCAGCTGCTGAATGCGATCGGGCGGGCAGGCCGAGCCCAGGTCTCGTCGAGGTCATTGGCGATCGTCGTACCCAACCGTGGACTTGTATTCGGGCGCAACGTAAACATAAACCAGGCTATCGGAAAGGCTAGATTTCTAGCCAAGGAGGATGCGTCCAGTGAAATAAAAAGTCAACTTGACGGGATTATCACGGGTTCGTTGGATGGGACTCTCAATATCGGAGAAATGACGGCGGCGGAACAGGCCGCCTTCACCTTCTTGTCCTTTGCGGGTAACCGAGACGATGCACGAGGTGTGATCAAAAAAAGCTGGGGAGCCTATCGAGCCAATGCTGCAGACCGGGCGTCCGATGTCGCAGAATCCTTGGAGTATATAGGGGCTAGCTTTCTGCGCTCAACTGAATCCCCTGAGTGGGTCGCTCTGGCTGCGCATCGTGCTGGAATCCCGCTAGCGGAATGCGTGTTCATCTACAAGGAATTGCGGCAGCGGCTCGAAGAAATGGGGCCACCTCAAGACGTTTCAGAGTGGGCTTCAGATCTTCTCGGCATCCTTGAAGGGGCCGATTTCCATTCCTTGCATTTCTTGAAGCAGGAGGACTACGGCGGGACGATACTTAAAGACCTATGGGCTGATGCAGAAACATCTCGTACTGAAGCATGGCAGGTGTTTCACGCTGTACTTCAAAAATGGATGGAGGGGGCACCGCTACTAGACATCGCTAGTATTGCGACAGGCAAAGATGCTCGGGGGAAGAATGGGCGTGGGCAGGCCGATCCACTGCCAAAGATGATCCGCATCGTAAATGATGGATTCGGGTACAGCTTGACATCTTTGGCGGGTGCGATCGCGGCTGTTGTGGCTGCCGGCCGTGAAGAAGAAGCAGAGGGACCTTGGGGCCTCGACGAACAAAGTCTCCGATCTTTGAATCTGCTTCCCTTCGCTATTCGCTTTGGTGCCGATGGCCCGGTTCCCATCGCTTGGATGCGTGCCGGGGCGCGGCCGCGAGTGCTAGCTCACAAATTGAGTAACCTGGCGCTCTTGCCTGATTTCACAGACGATGAAGAGTTGCGCAGAATAGCGGCCAGGATGCTTTCCAGGTATCCGGAGTCCATCCTGGCTAGTGTGGATTCTGTAGAAGATACAGAGCTAATACTGGCCATGCTGGCGGCGCGGAAGATTACTTGAGGTCGGTGGAGCGGCTTTGGGGTGGCGCTGCTTTGGCGCGAGTGATCACGGCCCCGTAAGCTTGCGGCGCGTCGGGCAGTCTGTGGACCTGCCCGGTAAAGCACGACGTTGGGGCCGTGATCTTCGAGGCTCGCGCCAAAGTGGCTCCGTAAAGCCGTGGAGCCGACCGCCCCAGCCACGACGTACCCCTTCTCTAACGGCAAGAGGCTGATTGCTGTGCGCGCGGCACGGGCGCCGGCCGGGTTGGAGCGGGGCGGAGACAGGAGCGCAGGCCCGGCCGGGGGCCGGGCTGCGCGCGGTGAGCGGAGCGAGCCGCCTTGATGAAGTAGGGAAAGTCTTATCCCGCTGGGATGAGGCGCTTTCCGTCGTGGCTGCGTACGTGCGGCCCGTTGCCGTCCAAGGCGTCCAGGAGCCTGACCGCGAAGACCTCGGACATGCGCTCGCTGACCTCGTTGGGCGTAAGCCAGGAGACGGCCGTGGACTCGCTTGAGGTGCGTTCGGTGCCGCCGGAGGGCTTGCAGCGGAAGACCAGGGCCACGATGCCGCGATTCAAGTTCTTGTAGACGCCGGTCAGTTCGTCCACCTCGACGTGGATGCCTGTCTCCTCCAGGACCTCGCGGGCTACGCCCGCCTCCGGGGTCTCGTCGAGTTCGAGGATGCCGCCGGGGAGTTCCCAGGTGCCGTTGTCGGCTCGGCGGATCGCCAGGAGGCGGCCGTCCTCGCGCACCACTACTCCGGCCACGGACACGGAGTGCAGGGGGGACGATGTCGCTTCCTGTGGTTGACTCATGTAGAGGAGCATAGGAGGCAGGGAAGGACTATGGGAACTGCGGCTGGAGGGGTCGGTTCCGGGCCTCGGTACGTGCAGATCGCGGACGAGATCGTGCAGCAGATCCGGGCGGGGGTCCTGAAGCCCGGTGACATGGTGCCGAGTGAGTCCGAGCTGGTGGACCGCTACGGCGTGTCCGGCGGAACGATCCGTAAGGCCATGGTCGAGGTGCGGGCGAGCGGGCTGGTCGAGACCCGGCATGGCAAGGGCTCGATCGTGAAGGACCGGCCGCCGGTGCGGCACCGCTCCTCCGACCGTTTTCGACGCTCGCTGCGGCAGGGTGGGCAGGCGGCGTACCTCGCGGAGTCCGCGCAGTCCGGTGCGGCGGCCAAGGTCAGCGTTCTCTACGTCGGTCCCATCGAGGCGCCTGAGGATGCCGCGCAACGACTGGGGGTCCCCGTCGGTGCACAGGTGCTGGCCCGCCGGCGTCTCTACTTCCGTAACGGCACCCCGGTCGAGACGGCGACGTCGTACCTGCCCTGGGACGTCGTGAAGGAGATCCCGGAGCTGTTCGCCGAGAATCCCGGCGGCGGTGGCATCTACGCCCGGCTCGAAGACCACGGGCACGAGTTCGCGGAGTTCGTAGAGACTTTGCAGGCGCGGCCGGCATCGAAGGCGGAAGCCTCCGAGCTGGCGCTCAGCCCCGGTGCGCCGGTGGTCCACCTCATCCGGGAGGCCCGTACGACCGCGGGGCGAGTGGTCGAGGTGTGCGACACCCTGATGGCTGCTGACCAGTTCGTCTTCGAGTACCGGATCCCTGCCGCCGACTGACGCCCGCTCAACTTCCCGCAGCCCGTCACGAGTTCTTCTTCGTGGCGGGTTGACTCATGTACAGGAGTCGGGCACTCTTCTTCATGTCACTCATGTACATGAGTGGCGGAGTTCGGCATCTATAGAGGAGTGATCTCTGTGCGTCAGATCCCCGTCGACACCTCCGGAGCGGTCGTGATGGTCGCCAAGTCCCCGCAGGTCAAGGTGCGCGACCGTCGTACCGGCGAGATCGCGACCGACGCCGACAGCGGGGCGAGGCTGATGACGGTCGACGTGATGTTCGCGGCGAACGAGGAGGTGGAGATCCTCTCCATCACCGTCCCGGAGCCCGGCATCACCGGCGAGCTGGCCATGGGCACGCCGGTCGCGCTCACCGGCCTGATTGCCCGGCCGTGGGAGAACGACTTCAACGGTCAGAAGCGGCACGGCATCGCGTTCCGCGCGGTCGCGGTCACCTCGCTGGCCGACGCCGCCGCAAGGCCCAAGGCGGCCTGATCATGACCGGCTTCGCGGTCGCCCTGGTGCTGGTCGCCGCTGCCGTGGGTCTCCTGCGGTGGCGGCGTCCCGCCTGGTACTGGTTGACCTTCGGGGTCATGCTGGCCGTGGTGCGGGTACTGGTCCGGTACGGCTCCGTGATGGATGCTTGCGGGTTAACCGTCCCGCCGCCGCGGTGGCGGCTCGCTCTCGCCCGTGTCGCCAACCGGCCGATACCGGAGTCCCGTTCCCCGCGCATCCTGCGGCTGCGGCCGACACGTACCGGCCTGGTCCTACGGTTGAAGCTCCGGCCCGGACAGGACGCCTTCGACGTCGCCGCCGCCTCGGACCGGCTCCGGCACTCGTTCTCGATGTACGGCGTGACCTCGCGGGAGCTGCGGTCCGGTGTCGTAGAGGTGCGGATGACCGGCTACGACGTGCTCAAGCGGGTGCAGATGCCGACCGAGAAAGAGACTCGGTCGATGCGTGTGCCGGTCGCGCTGCGGCAGGACGGCTCGGTGCACTACCGCGACTACCGCGCGATACCCCACGCCCTCACCCTCGGTGCCACGGAGTCCGGCAAGTCCGTCTACCAGCGCAACCTGGTCGCCGGGCTCGCGCCGATGGACGTGGCCCTCGTCGGCATCGACTGCAAACAAGGGGTCGAGCTGTTCCCGCTGGCCCGTCGCTTCTCGGCGCTGGCCGACGACCCCGACACTGCGGCCGAAGTGCTCGATGCGCTCGTGAAACGGATGAAGCGCATCTACCAGGTCATCAGGGCTCAGCAGCGGATCACCGCTGACGTGCCGGACGCGGAGATCGCTGCCGATATCTGGGACCTGCCCAATCACCTGCGCCCGGTCCCGGTCGTGGTCCTGGTCGACGAAGTCGCCGAACTCGCCCTGTACGCCAACAAGGAAGAGGAGAAGCGCCGGGACCGCATCATCACCGACTTGGTCCGCCTCGCCCAACTCGGCCGCGCCGCCGGCATCTACCTCGAAATCTGCGGGCAACGCTTCGGCTCCGAACTCGGCAAGGGCATCACCATGCTCCGCGCCCAGCTCACCGGCCGTACCGCCCACCGTGTCAACGACGAGACGTCCGCCAACATGGCCTTCGGCGACATCGCCCCGGACGCCGTCCTCGCCGCCATCCAGATCCCGGCCGAGACGCGAGGGCTCGCCATCGCGGGCGACTCCTCCGGGGGCTGGCACCGCATCCGCGCCCCACACACCTCGCTCCGACAGGCCGTGAACATCTGCAACCGGCACGCCGACCGGACCCCGGAACTGCCTGAGCTGGCGCCCTTCCGGCCGACTCTCCCCGGCCCCGATGCCACGCCGGTGCCCCTGGCCAAGGCTTCCTCGGCCACCACCTGATCCCTGCCGCCGGATCCCCACGGTCGGCTCGACCGCCTTCGCGCCACGTCCCTACCCCGCCATGCCCAGAGAACGGAAAACCCTCCATGTGCCCGAACTGCGGGGACTTCTACCGGACCGTGTTCCTGCTCGGCCAGCTCACCCTGTACGCCGACATGGACGGCGCCGACCTCGACTTCGTGGACGCCATCACCCCGTCGCTCGTGATCTCGCTGCCCGACCCGCCGCCCGGCAAGCTCCCGGAGGACCGCGACCCCGACGACGACCCCACCCACCCGGGCGACGCCTGAATGGGTGCCCGTCACGGCCTCCGCGTCGACGCGGTCCTGATTCAGGCCGCCATCGCCGGCGCCCTGTCCTTCGCCCACCTGCACGACCTGGCCGCCGCTGCCGGACAGAACGGCTGGAAGGCGTGGGCCTACCCCATCAGCGTCGACCTGCTCCTTGTCGCGGCCTGGCGGCGGCTGCGGAGTGAGAAGCCGTCCCGGCTGGCCTGGTGCTGGTTCGTCGTCGCGCTGTGCGCCTCGCTCGGGGCCAACGTCGCAACGGCCGGATTACTCGACCTGACCGATCCACCCGCCCCACTCCGTCTCGGCATCGCCGGATGGCCCGCACTCGCCTTCCTCGGCGGAACGCTCCTCGCTCATTCGCCGGCTACGGAGTCGAGGCCGGTCCCGTCAGCAGCGGCCGCGGACACGTCCGACGCGGAACCGCAGAACGAGGAGCCAGTACCGGCCACCGAACTGGACCCGCCCGTAGAGGGGTTGCCCAAGTCTCCTGCGGCGGCCGCGCTGGCCACGGAGGCCCCCGCCATTCCGGCCCCGGCTCCTGCTCCTCCCGTCCCCGCCGTCCTGATCGACCACGCCCGCAAGGTCGCCGACGAGTACCGCACCCGCACCGGATCCCCGATCGACACCGACACCTTGCGCTCCCGCCTCGGCGTCCCGCCCCACCTCGCCGACGCCATCGCCGCCCACCTCACCTGACCAGCGAGGAGACCCTCTATGCCCGCCCGCGACCACTTCCACTCCGTGATGCGCATCGGCCCCGTGCAGATCGGCACGCACCGCGACCGCAACGGCCGGACCAAGCACGCCGCCGTGTGCACCTCCGACGGCTGCGGCTGGTCCGCCGACTACTCCAGCCAGTCCGCCGCCCAGCTCGCCGCCCGCACCCACCGCTGCCGCATCCGTTAGGAGCCCACCGCCATGCAGGTCCCGCTCTGGTTCGCACTGCTCGCCGTCGGCTACCTCGGCGTCAAGCTAATCCGCCCGCCCGCCTGGCTCATCGCCGTACTCCTGCTCGGCGGCTTCCTGCTCGCCGACAGCGTCCTCGCCCCGGCCATCAACACCTTCGTCAAGTAGTCCGCCCGCGAGAGGAGATCACTGATGTTCCGCCCGAAGATCCCCACCATGCCCACGCCGACGGGCTTCGGCACCCCGCCCTCCACCATCGAGCCGACCACCGTCGTCCAGAACGCAGAGACCTCGCCGGCCCCGGCACCGTCCCGGCCCACGATCCAACTCACCCCGGGCACCGCGCTTGCCCTCGTCGGCGGCGGCACGGCCATCGTCCTGGTCCTCGGCGCCGTCCTGGTCTCGCTGCTCCTGGCGGTCGCCATCACCGGCGCCTCGGTCGCCGTCTGCGCGGTCGTCCTGCGCTCCCTGCTCGCCTCCGGCGCCAAGCGCCGCTGAACCGGCCCCCGGGCGGCCCTGATACCGCCAAGCATCCGCCGCCCGGGAGCCGTCCCTGTCCGATCTCGCAACCGGAAGGAACCCCAAGCATGGCCCACCGCGCCTCACCCGCACCACCGAGGGCGCCCATGCCGGACACACTGCTCGACCCGATCACCCTCGGCGATGTGCTCCGGGTGGCCTCGGCCCCCGACTACGCCCGCTGGGAGGACCAGGTCCGCCGCACCGGCGGCTGCGCCGACCCGATCCACCTCACCGGCTGGGTCATCCACAAGGACAAGACCACCGGCGAGGCCCTGCACCACTACTCCACCGAGAAGGAGCCGGGCGGGCGCCTACGCCTAGCCTGCGGCAACCGTCGTGCCTCCCGCTGCCCGTCCTGTGCCTGGACCTACGCGGGCGACACCTACCACCTGATCCGCGCCGGTCTGGCCGGAGACGACCGCCGCGACATCCCTGCCGCCGTCCGTAACCACCCGCGCGTCTTCGCCACCCTCACGGCGCCCTCGTTCGGACCGGTCCACAACCGTCCCGACCACGGCGCATGCCGTTGCGGCGCCACGCACGCGCCTGATGCTCCGGAGCTGGGCACTGCCCTTGCGCCGGACAGCTACGACTACGCGGGCGCCGTGCTGTTCAACAACCACGCCGGACAGCTCTGGCAGCGCTTCACCACGCGACTTCGCCGCGAACTCGCCGCCCGCGCCGGTCTGTCCCGCCGGGACCTCGCCGAACACCTCCGCGTCTCGTACGGCAAGGTCGCCGAGTTCCAGAAGCGTGGTGCCCTGCACTTCCATGCCGTCGTGCGGCTCGATGGCCCGGAGGGGCCCGGAATGCCTCCGCCCGCCTGGGCGACGGTCGACCTCCTCACGGACGCGCTACGCGCCGCCGCCGCGCATTCCTACACCTCGGTATCGGTGCCGGCCGCCGAGGACCAGCCTGCCCGGACCTTCCGCTGGGGCCGACAGCTCGACGTCCGCCCGGTGAAAGCATTCGGCGAGGGCTCCGACATCACCGAACAGGCCGTCGCCTCGTACGTGGCCAAGTACGCCACCAAGGCCGCCGAGAACACCGGCACCCTCGACCGGCGCATCGGCGAACTCGCCGAACTCGACCGCCACCAGCTCCCCGACCACACTCGCCGACTCATCACCGCGTGCCGTGACCTGGACAGCCTCTACCCGGACCGACGCCTCTGGGCCTGGGCCCACATGCTCGGGTTCCGCGGGCACTTCTCGTCCAAGTCCCGCGCGTACTCCACCACCCTCGGCGCCCTCCGCCAGGAACGCGCCGACTACCGGGCCGCGCAAGAGCGAGACGTCCTCGGCCTCGGCGACCGCGAGCCGGACACCGTCCTCGTGCTGGCCGACTGGCAGTACGCCGGCCACGGCCACACCCCGGGCGAAGCCGCCCTCGCCGCCACCATCGCCCGTGATCTCCAGACCAACCGAGACACCGCCCGCGACGCCCTTGCCGACCATCTGAACGCCGAAAGGGAGTGCTGACCATGGCCGCAGAGCTTCCCAACCGGTTCCTGACCCCTGACGACCTGGTCGAGATGTTCGAACTCCCCAGTGTCGAGACGGTCTACCAGTGGCGCCGCAAGCACACCGGTCCGCGCGGCTTCCGTGTCGGTCGGCATCTCCGCTTCGACCCGACCGACGTGCGGGCCTGGGTGGACACCCAGCTTGGGGAGGCCGCCTGATGGCCGGACACGTCCAAGACCGTTGGTACCGGATCGAGGTCGGCGCGAACGGTAAGCCGCACAGGGTCAAGACCGAACGTCACGGCTCCGGCATGCGGTACCGAGCCCGCTACATCGGCCCGGACGGCACGGAGAAGTCCAAGAGCTTCCCCGACAAGCAGAAGAGGTTGGCCGACCAGTGGCTGACCAGTATCGAAGCCGACATGGCGCGCGGGCAGTACATCGATCCGCGAGCGGCCCGGACGACGTTCCGGGAGTACACGGATCGCTGGCTCGCCTCGCTCACGACCGATCTGACGAGCCGGGCTGCCGTCGAGGGCCGACTGCGCTTGCATGCCCTCCCCTACCTCGGCACCCGGCCCATCGGCTCGTTCCAGCCCGAGCACATCCGCGACTGGAACCGCCGGCTGGAAGATGCCGTGGCATCACCCCAGTACCGGCGCCTCATCTTCGAAGCGGTCTCCTCGGTGCTCAACGCGGCCGTAGATGACCGTCTGCTGGCCTCGAATCCCTGTCGGGCCCGATCGGTCAAAGCACCCCGTCCGACGCCGACACGCGTGCACCCGTGGTCTCCTGAGCAGGTCTTCGGTGTACGGGCCGGCCTCCCCGAGCATTACCGGGCCATGGTCGACGTCGGCGCCGGATGCGGCCTGCGACAGGGCGAGATCTTCGGCCTGGCCGTCGACAACATCGGGGACCTCGGCTGGCTGTATGTCCGCCAGCAGGTGAAGAAGGTTCGCGGCACGCTCGTCTTCGCTCCGCCCAAGCGCGGCAAGCTTCGTGACGTCCCCCTCGACCCCGAAGTGTCGGCCGCCCTCCGCGAGCACATGGAGCGCTTCCCGCCCGTCGAGGTGACCTTGCCCTGGCTGACGCCGACCGGGCCCAAGGTCACACACCGCCTCGTCTTCACGAGCGGCATCGGCGCCGCCATCTGGAGCCAGGGGTTCAACGACCAGGCATGGAAGCCCGCACTGGCCTCCGCCGACGTCATCACGACCCCGGAGAAGGGGGAGCGCTACGCGGCGGCTCGTGAGCACGGGATGCACGCGCTCCGGCACTTCTACGCCTCGGTGCTCCTGGACGCCGGGGAGAACATCAAGGCCCTGAGTCTCTACCTCGGCCACAGCGACCCGGGGTTCACCCTTCGCGTCTACACCCACCTCATGCCGTCCAGCGAGACCCGGACACGAAAGGCCGTCTCCGCGATGTACCGGGCGGCCGGTCACGCTCACGACGGCCCGAAGACGGGCGACGGCCCAGAGACGGCCCAGGCTGCCTGAGACGGCCCCTCATCGGCGGGAAACCTGCTGGTGAGAGGCCCTTTCGCGCCCTCCCCTGGCAAGTAACACCCCATCTTGCCGTATCGCCACCCCTGCGCGGAAACCCGTATGATCCCGGCCCTCTGACCTGGTGGTTCACCGCCGGCGGCCGTGGCTCGCCGGGCACTGTCGGTCGCCTTCGGCCGTTCTGGGCCGCCCTCGGACGGCCCAGGAGGGCCGGAGAGGACCGGGGAGGGCCCGGCGAGGGTCCGGAACGCTCGCTGCCGGGCCTGGGGCCGTGTTCCGGTGGTGGCCGGGGCGCCCGCGGCCGAAGGGGGCTTCGGCCGGACGCCTCACTCGCCCGGCTGTTCCCGCTTGCGCAGGATGACCAGGACCGCGCCGCCGATGACCACCAGGCCGATGGCCGCGCCGGCGATCAGGGGGGTGAGGGCGGAGCCGCCGGTGGCGGCGAGGTCGGTGTCGTCGGGGGTGGGGGTGGTCAGCGGGGTGGGTTCGCCGACGGTCTGGGTGGTGGCCTTGGAGATGATCGTGCCCTGGATCCTGCAGTCCAGGACACCGGTGAAACGGCGGCTGAAGCCGTTCGGGCCGGTGATCGTGAAGTCGTAGCCCTGGTCCTCCTGGAGGGGGACCGCGATGGTGCGCGTGGCGCCCGCGGGGACGGTGTGCTCGGTGCCCATCAGCCGGAAGGTGAAGGGCTGGTCGCCCTTGTTGAAGGCCGTGATGTCCACGGTGCCCTCGGCGCAGTCCGCGCGGGCCGAGACCGCCGGTATCGCGCCCCGCGCCGCCCAGTCGGCCGTCGCGCTCGCGGAGACCGCGGACTCGCTGGAGCCGGCCAGGATCTGGGTCTGGCTGCGGCTGTCGGAGGCGAGGGCGCGGCCCACCGGGACGGTCGTGGACGCCTGCACGGTCAGCTGGGCGGAGCCGTCCGCCGCGTCCTGCGGTATGTCGAAGTAGATCCGGCTGCCGTTCTTCGCGCTCGTGAGCACCTTGCCGGTCTTGTCGGTGATCCGTACCCCGCTGGTGGCCGCGTCCGCGGGCGGTATCACCGCGACCGCGCCCGCGTTGGTGTGCACGGTCACCGGGCCGACCACGTTCCCGGGACGGCCGGAGACCGCGGGCGGGTCCAGGGACAGCGAGGCGCCCGGCTCGGTGCCGCCGCGGGCGCTGCGCTGGAGGTAGTCGGCGAGTTTCTCGGCCTGCGGGTCGACGGCATCGACCTTGGCGTGGTCCGAGTAGCGCCAGATGGCCACCTGGGTACCGGCCGCCGCGTCCTGCTCGGTGAGGCTGGGCACGCCGGCCCGGCGGGCGAGCGCGGCGAGGTCGTTGACCTGGGGGTAGGAGTTCTGCAGGATCCAGCGGATCCTGCCCGCGTCCCGGTTGGTGCCGAGCGAGGTGCCGCTCCAGGACGTCTCCTGGTAGCGGGCGTCGCGCTGGACCGGGTTGTGGAGGTCGACGCAGTAGGTCTGCAGGGTGCCGCCGCCGTCCACGGACATCTCGAACAGGCCCGCCGACACCCGCTGGTCGCCGCCGGCCTCGTGGACCACGGCCTCGCCGAAGGTCTTCAGCCCGTCCAGGCTGGCGCTCGCCCCGCCCTCGGTCTGCGGGGTCACATCGGCCGCTGCCACACCCGCGCCGGACAGCACGCCGGCCGCCACGAGCCCGGACACCGTGGCGGTGGCGGCCAGGCGGGCCACGACGGTGGACCGGCAGAACCCAGAGAGCGCAGCAAGCACAGAATTCCCCTTCGAGCAGGACCCATCGGTCGTGGGGGACGGTCCCACCAGCAGAATCGGCGGCCCCGAGGGGCACGCCCGGCATCCTATGGACTCAGGCGGCGCCTCCCCCGCCGGTCGGATGATCCGATGGCGTTTCCGATCCGGAATCGTTATCGCCGGAACGCCCTTGAGCAGCGCTTATCGACAAATCAACCCGGACGGACAGCTGACATCACGTCACAATGGCTGGTTCTGCCACCTGTTGGGCTGCGGTGCCGCCCCCGGCATCCGGGGGCGGCGGTGTCTCCCACTCCGGCTCGGGCCGGTTCGCCGCGGCCGGGGCCTCCGGCTTCGCCGCGCGGCGGAAGACCGCCGTACCGCGGGAGAGGTCGTGGCCGATCGCGGTGGCGTCGATGTCCGCCGAGGCCCACTGCTGCTGTCCGTCGCGCCCGTCCGTACGCACCTTCAGCCGGCCCTGCACGACCAGCGGCTGCCCCACCTCCAGCGACGCCATCGCGTTCGCCGCGAGCTGGCGGTTGGCCCACACCGTGAAGAAGTTGGTGTGCCCGTCCGTCCAGGTGCTCTTCTCCCGGTCCCAGTAGCGCGCGGTGGCCGCGAGCCGGAACCGGAGCGACGGCCCCGCCGCCAGCTCCCGGTACACCGGCGCGGTCGCCACGTTGCCCACCACGCACACCACGGTCTCGTTCATCTCTCGCTCCCCTCCTCCGCCCGGCGCCTTCCGGCCGCGCGGGCAGACGTACGGGCCCGTCCCGTACGGCGGCGTCCGCCACGACCTCAGACTGCCTCGGTCGGGCCGGGCCCGCTGAGCGCTGTGGACGGCCCCCGCAGCTGTGGAAAACTCCGCCACCCACACGAGTGACCGCCGTCGACCGGTGCCGCCGGCCCACCCGGCATGCCCCCGACCGGTGCCGCCGGCCCACCCGGCATGCCCCCGACCGGTGCCGCCGGCCCACCCGGCATGCCCCCGACCGGCCCGGCGCCGCCGCGTTCACCCCACCGCGACCTCCGCCCGCACCACCCTCCCGTACTGCTCCCGCACCTCCCCGTAGCGCAACAGCTCCGACGCCACCGGGTCCAGCACCTGTGCCCGCCCACAGCTGGCCGCCGACTCGCGCAACCGCCGTTCCGCGTCCTGGCCGTAGCGCCGCGCAGGCCCCCGCGCGGCCATCCGGCAGCCCCACTCCACGAGCGGCCCCCCGACGATCCCGCACACCATCAACAGCACCGCCACGCCCAGGTTGGGCGCCATCACCCCGGCGATCTGGCCGACCAGCCACAGCCCGCCCGCGATCTGCAGCAGCGTCATCGCCGCCTGGACCAGCACCGCCGCCGGCCACCAGCCCGGCCGCGGCGGCCGCCCGGACGGGCCCCCGGCCCGCTCCGCCAGCTCGTCCAGCGCCTCCGGCAGCCCCTGCGCACCGCGTACGGCCGCCTCGCGCACCGCCTGTGCCCACGGCGCGGGCAGTCCCGCGGAGGCCCGGTCGGCCACCGTACGGACCGCCTGTTCCACCCGCTGCCGTGCCGTCGCCTCCTCCTCCGCCTGGTCGCGCGCCGCGTGACGGCCGGTCGGTGCCGTACCGCGCCGCTGGTACCAGCGCCACAGCCGCAGCCAGGGCGTTCCGCAGGCCCGGTTGGCGTTGCGCAGCCAGGCCCGTTCGGCGGCCTCGCCCGCCGCGGTGGCGCCCACCGCGTCCGCGAGCCGCGCGGCGAACTCCTCGCGCGCCTCCTCGCTGAGCCCGACCCGCCGTCCGGCGGCGTACACCGGCCGCAACTCGGCCGCGGCCGCGGCCACATCGGCGGAGACGCGGCGCGCCGGCGCGCCCCGCTCGGCCACGAACTCGCCGAGAGCCTCGCGCAGTTCGCCGAGGCCGTCTCCGGTGAGCGCGGACAGGGCGAGCACGGTGGCGCCGGGTTCCCCGTGCTCGCCGAGCGCCACGCCGTCCTCGTCCAGCAGCCGCCGCAGATCGTCCAGGACCTGGTCGGCGGCCTCACCGGGCAGCCGGTCGACCTGGTTGAGCACGACGAACATGACCTCGGCGTACCCGGCCATGGGCCGCAGATAGCGCTCGTGCAGCACGGCGTCGGCGTACTTCTCCGGGTCGACCACCCAGATCACCGCGTCGACCAGCTTCAGGATGCGGTCGACCTGTGCGCGGTGCTGCACGGCGGCGGAGTCGTGGTCGGGCAGGTCGATCAGGACCAGCCCGCGCAACTGCTCCTCCGACTCCGGGTTGTTCAGCGGACGGCGGCGCAGCCGGCCCGGGATGCCGAGCCGGTCGATGAGAGGTGCGGCACCGTCGCTCCAACTGCACGCGATCGGCGAGGCGGTGGTCGGGCGTCGTACTCCCGTGTCCGAAATGGCAACCCCGGCCAGGGCGTTGAACAGCTGCGACTTGCCGCTGCCGGTGGCCCCCGCGATGGCGACGACCGTGTGCCGGCCGGACAACTTCCGCCGGACCGCCGCCTCGTCCAGGACCCGGCCCGCCTCGGCGAGCGTCCGGCTGTCCAGCCGTGTCCGGGAGAGTCCGACGAGTTCCCGCAGGGCGTCGAGGCGGGAGCGGAGGGGACCTTCGTAGGCGAGGGGGACGGGGGTGCCTGCGGCCGCGCCGCGGGCCGGGGCCGGTTCCAGGGGGACCGCGAGCGCGGCGGCGGAGGCGTCGGTGACGCGGCGGGCGATCAGACCGTCGTCCCAGGAGTCGGAGGAAGCGGAGGAAGCGGAGGGGCCGGAGGAAGCGGAGGAGCCGTGGGGACTGGGGCGACCGGAGGCGCCGGGAGGGCCGGAGGAGTCCGGGGGCTCGGGGACGGCGGAGCCGGCGGCGGAGCGAGCGGCGGAGCCGGCGGCGGCCGTCCCAGGGGCGGCCGGGGCGTCTTCGAAGGCGGACGTACGGGGGGCGCGCGGGGAGCCGTCGGCCTCGGCCTCGGCCGAACCCGGGGCCACGGCCCCGGTCCCTTCCTCGTCGCCGTCCGCCGGAACCCTGTCCGCCGCCGCCCCCGCCTCCTCCCCACGGGCCGCGCCGACCCTCGTACCGTCGTCGTCCGTACCGTCACTCACGGCCCTCTCGCGCCCCTTCCCCCGCTTCCCGAGGTCGATGACCTTCGCGCCCATCCGCACATGACCACCGTGGTCGACGTGCCCGTGATCGTCGGCCTCGACGCAATCGCCGGGCTCCCTGTGATCCACGCGATCCATGTGGTCCATGTGGTCCATGTGGTCCCTGCGATCTGTGTGGTCTCTGTGATCCATGTGCTCCTGGTCAGTGACGGCGGTCACCGGTCACCTCTCCTTCTGCAGGACGGACAGGGCGGCGATGAGTTCGGCCTGGGGCTCGGGATGGATGTCGAGGGCGTCGAGGGGGGCGAGGCGGCGTTCGCGTTCGCGGTGGACGACGCGGTCCACGTGCTCGGCGAGCAGCCGTTCGGCGCGGTCGCGCAGCCGCAGTGCGCCGTGGGCGCCGACCCGGTCGGCCAGCCGTTCGCCCGCGTGGCGCGCCCGGCGCCCGCCGAGCAGGGCGGTGGCGACGAGGGCGGCCACGGCCTCGGGATCGGGTGAGACGGTACGGTCCAGTTCCCGCGCCTCGTCCTCCGCGTACTCCTCCAGCTCGCGCCGCCAGCGCCGTACCGCGAGGCCGATACGGTGCTCCGCGCTCTCCGGGGAGGGATCGTGCCCGGCGAGCCCCGGGGCCCCGGCGGCGGGCTCGCGGCGCCAGGCATCCGCCACCCGCTCGTCGGCGGCGGTGACGGCGCACAGCAGCAGGGC
Organism: Streptomyces sp. NPDC001056; assembly: GCF_053598955.1. Lineage (NCBI taxonomy): Bacteria > Bacillati > Actinomycetota > Actinomycetes > Kitasatosporales > Streptomycetaceae > Streptomyces > Streptomyces sp. NPDC001056. Next base: position 120,738 of record NZ_JBSFLI010000022.1, read on the forward strand.
GGCGAGGCTCTCCACCAGGGCGTCGAGGAGTTCGCCCGCGGTGCAGTCCAGGGGAAAGGCGCGCCAGCGTTTGAGGGCGCCGCCGGCGAGTACGGCACCGGACTGGAGGCGGTCGCGCAGCCGCGCGTGCTCCGTGTCGTACGCGCCCTCCACGGCGTTGGTGAGCCGCAGGGCGGCCGCGTACTGGGCGGCGGCGGCGCCGGCCAGCTCGGGCATGCGGGTCCTCAGCGAGTCGAGGAGGCCGTGGGCGGTGCGGGTCATGGCGTACTGCCGGGCGGCGGGGTCCTGGGCGTGCTGCACGAGCCAGGTGCGCAGGGGCGCGACGGCGGTGGCGGGCAGCAGGCCCGCGCTCCAGACGGACTCGGGCAGCTCGGGCACGGTGAAGCGGGGGACGTCGCCGAGGCCGGCCTTGGTCAGCAGGGCGGCGTACTGCCGGGAGACCTCGGAGACGACCTGGTGGGGCACGCGGTCGAGGACGGTGACGAGCATGGCGTCGTACTCCTTGGCGGTGCGCAGCAGGTGCCAGGGGACGGCGTCGGCGTAGCGGGCGGCGCTGGTGACCATGACCCAGATGTCGGCGGCGCAGAGCAGTTCGGCGGCGAGGACGCGGTTCTCGGCGACCAGGGAATCGACGTCGGGGGCGTCGAGGAGGGCGAGGCCGCGCGGGAGTGTCTCGGCGGTCTCGATGCGCAGCGCGCGGGCCGGGTGGTCGCCCTCGCCGGGGAGCAGGAGGTCGTCGTCGCGGGAGTCGTGGTGGGGCACCCAGACGCGCGGGAGGTCGGGCAGCACGCGCATGCCGCTGAACCAGTGATGGTCCGCCGGATGGCAGACCAGGACCGGGGTACGGGTCGTCGGCCTGAGTACGCCCGCCTCGCTCACCCGCCGCCCGACGAGGGAGTTGACGAGGGTCGACTTCCCCGCACCGGTGGACCCGCCGACGACGGCCAGCAGCGGCGCCTCGGGGGCCCGTAGTCTGGGTACGAGGTAGTCGTCCAGCTGGGCGAGAAGTTCGTCGCGGTTGGCACGCGCGCGTGGGGCCCCGGCCAGGGGCAGCGGAAAGCGTGCGGCGGCGACACGGTCGCGCAGAGCGAAGAGTGTGTCGAGCAGCTGAGGCCGTACGTCCAAGGTCACCACATGCGAAGAATGCCCAATTTTAGGGGAATTCTGAAGCATATGGACATGTCTGCGCGCCGACGGAACAGAAAGGGCGGATCGGGCGACTGGGACACGGGCGCGGGCCAGGCATAACGACTGCACAACACCCGGTGGCGTCGGACGCCAAAAGCGCTGCACGATTCGTACCTGCCTGCGATTATCAGGACCGCTTCACCGAACCTCCACATCGAGCCACGGAGGAGAAGCGACAGGGTCGGCGAACAGGGAGCTTTATCCTTGGACCCGCCACCAGGCCCCCGTAGCTCAGCGGATAGAGCAGGCGCCTTCTAAGCGCTTGGCCGCAGGTTCGAGTCCTGCCGGGGGCACCGCGCAGGGCCCTCCCTCAGGGGAGGGCTTTTTGCTGGTCAGGGCGAGTGCGACCGGGCGCGCGTCAGCCCCGGAAGCGCCTCCGGTGATCAAGGACTGACTCCGGGGCTGTCCGGCTGTCACCGGGTTTTCGCGGGTGGCCGTGTCGAATACGTGTCGAAGTTTCTGGGCCACCGAACCGGCCGGCGTACGACTCCTAGGGAAGATCTCCAGCCGCTTCGAGCCGCCTCTTCAGATCGGGCAGCTGTCCGTCGACACAGCCGGCACAGGTGGCCAGGAGCACGGCGACGCTGTTCCCGGCCCACTCCGCCACCGGGGCGGGCGGGACGCCGTCGTTGAGCCACTTGGTCAGGCGCGTGTTCCGGTTGTCGTACACGCGCCGCCCGGTGGGCGACTCGAAGACGTGGGGAGGCAGCACGGCCTGACGCGCACCGCGCCACGCCCGGCGGATGACGGAACCGGCGAGGATGCCGCCCGACGCGCCCTGGAACAGCAGATCACCCGGCTGGAGCTGTTCGTCCTCGATGTGCTGCCGCAGGATGCGCGTCAGGGCCGGGTGCCCCGGAACCGTGCGCGTCTCGCCCTCCGCCCGGCCCGTCAGGTCCCGCTGTTCGTGGATCTCCCCCGTGTCGGTCCATTGCTTCCCGACCTCGGGAGTCGCCGTGTGGATCAGTAACTCGCACCACTCCGTGGCATCCTCGCCGAACCCGAACCCGAACCCGAACCCAAGCCTGAGCCCGGGCAGTCCGCCCAGCCCGGGACCCGGCCGGCGACTCAGCAGCGTCGTAGCTCCGCACCAGTCTCACGACCCGAAGACCACTCGGAGAACAACGCCGATGAGTCCGAGTCCGGGGAGCGCGGCGACTGCCAGGCAGAACCAAGAGGCCGTCTTCGCGAACCGCGTCCCGTGCTCCCGCAAGACCGCGAAAGCTGTCAACGCGACACCGACCAGGACAGCGGAGTAGAAAAGCGCGGCCATGGCTCACCCCCAGTCCGCGAGACTCTACTCCCGGCGATACCTGCGCGTCGGCACCCGCCGAACACCCGAGACAGCGCGCCCGTGGCGCGCCCGTGGCGCGCCCGTGGCGTGCCCGTTCGGGAGGCACGCCACGGGAACCACGGGGAACGCCGGTGGGCCGGCGCCTTCGGGGTCATGAAGCTCACCCTCACGTCCCACGGCTACAGTTGGGACCACAAGCCCACCCTGCCCGGCCCCGGCTTCGACTCCACGGCGCTGCGGTACAGCGACTCCGGCAGCGGCACCTGCGGCTGAGGCCCCACCCTTTCTTCGCCCCCGAGGGCGGACCACGCTCCTGGCCGAAGACCGGGCGGGACCACCGAGCGGTCGCTCCGTCAAATCCCTTGTTCCGTCGCCCTTTCCATTAGAGTCCCCGGAAGGGGAAGGCTCCAGGTGACAGGGCGAGGAATTCGTGGCGACGGTCTGCCTGAATATGATCGTGAAGAACGAGGCTCCGACCATTCGGAAATGCCTTGAGTCGGTACGGCCTCTCATCGACAGCTGGGTGATCGTGGACACGGGGTCGACCGATGGCACCCAGGACGTGATCAGGGAGACTTTCGGCGATATCCCGGGCCGGCTCCACGAGCGGCCGTGGAAAGGGTTCGACGGCAGTCGCAGCGAAGCGGTCGAGCTGGCGCGCGGCGCCGCCGACTATCTGCTGTTCATCGACGCCGACGACGAGATGCGGATCCGGCCCGGGTTCCGCATGCCCGAACTGACGCTGGACGCCTACAAGATCGCCCTGCACGACGGGCCCGTCGTGCACTGGCGGATGGCCCTGGTCGCCACGCGGTTGCCGTGGCGCTACGTCGGCGTGCTCCACGAGTACATCACGTGCGATTCCACCCACAGCACGGGAACGCTCGAAGGGGCCCACATCCTCACCGTCGGCGGCGGGGCCCGGCTGAGGGACGAGGGGAAGAGGGCGAAGTATCTGCGGGACGCGGAAATCCTCGGCGAGGCGCTGATCGACGAACCCGACAACGCGCGGTACGCCTTCTACCTCGCCCAGAGCTGGCGGGACGCCGAGGAGCCGGAGAAGGCCCTCGCCGCGTACGACCGGCGCGCGGAAATGCCCGGATGGGCCGAGGAGACATACTGCGCCCGGCTTTATGCCGCCCGGCTCGCCGCCGAACTCGACCGGCCCGTGAGTGAATTGACCGACCGATATCTTCGCGCGTACGAAAGCCGGCCTTCGCGGGTCGAAGCCCTCGGCGATCTCGCCCGCCTCTGCCGGCTGCAACGCCGTTGGCCGCTGGCGCACATGTTCGCCACGCAGGCGGCACGCGTTCCCCCACCCGATGACATCCTCTTCGTGGAGATGTCCTGGCACGAGTGGCGCGCACTGGACGAACTCGCCGTCGCCTCCTACTGGGTCGGCGATTACGAGAGGTCGAGGGAGTACTGCACGCGACTGCTGTCGGAGGGGAAGGTTCCGGACGGGGAGCGTGCGCGCATCGCCGCCAACCTGGAATTCGCCAACGGCAGGTCGGCGCCGTCCCCCACGCGGGAGACGCACGGGTAAGACACGTACAGTGCCCGGATCGAGAGGGGAGAGAGGCGTGCGACTTCGCTGTGCGGTGCTGGACGACTTCCAGGGTGTGGCCACCGAGTCGGCCGACTGGTCGGTGATCGGGGACGCGGTGGAGGCCGTGCCGCTGCGTGAGCACCTGGTCGGCGAGGACGCGCTCGCCACGGCCCTCGCCGAGTACGACATCGTCGTCACGCTGCGCGAACGCGTCGCTTTTCCGGGCTCGTTGATCGCCCGGCTGCCCCGGCTGCGGCTGATCGTGGCGACCGGGATGCGCAACACCGTGATCGACTACGCCGCCGCCGAGGCACACGGCGTCACCGTGTGCGGGACGCAGAGTTCCGGGACGCCGCCGGTGGAGCTGACCTGGGCGCTCCTGCTGGGGCTCGCCCGGGGGATCGTCCAGGAGAACACCGCGCTGCGCGGCGGCGGGCCCTGGCAGTCCACGGTCGGCGCCGATCTGCACGGCGCCCGCCTCGGTGTGCTCGGGCTCGGCAGGATCGGCACCCGGGTGGCGCGGGTGGGGCTCGCCTTCGGCATGCGGGTCGACGCGTGGAGTCCGCGGCTGACCGAGGAGCGCGCCGCGGAGGCCGGGGTGGAACGGGCCGCGTCCAAGGAGGAGCTGCTGGCCGGCAGCGACTTCGTCACCGTGCACGTGCCCGGCGGCGACCGCACCCGGGGCCTGGTCGGCGCCGCCGAACTCGCCCTCCTGAAGCCGACCGCCTACCTGATCAACACCTCCCGCGCCTCGGTGGTGGACCAGGACGCCCTGCTCGCCGCGCTGCACGAGGGCCGGATCGCGGGCGCCGGCATCGACGTCTTCGACATCGAGCCCCTGCCCGCCGACCACCCGATGCGCACCGCGCCCCGACTGCTCGCCACCCCGCACCTCGGCTATGTCTCCGCGGCCAACTACCGGACGTACTTCACCCAGGCGGTGGAGGACATCCGGGCGTACCTGGCGGGTTCGCCCGTGCGCCGGCTGCCCTGAACAACGTTCTGCCTGTTGAAAGGGTGATCCCGGACTGATCACCGTGACCACGTTCGGAGGGCCGCGTTGAACGGGGAGTGCGACGGCAGGACCGGCCGTCGCGCTTCCCGAGCGACAGAAGGAGAACGTGATGTCTCGCATCGCGAAGGCAGCGGCCGTGGCCCTCGGCGCCGGTGCCGTGGTGATCAGCGGGGCCGGGCTGGCCCTGGCCGACGCGGGCGCCAACGGCGCGGCCGTCGGTTCGCCCGGTGTGCTGTCCGGCAACGTGCTTGAGGTTCCCATCGACATCCCCGTGAACGTGTGCGGCGACACCGTGAACGTCATCGGCCTGCTGGACCCCGCCTTCGGCAACACCTGCGTCAACGGGGGCGGCACCCACGAACAGCCCGTCAACGGCTACGGCCGCTGAGGCGCCGTCGCGCCCCGCGAAGAGCCCCGGCACCTCCGAGCGCCGGGGCTCTTCGCGACCGTCACCGGTGCGGACTCACCCGTACCGGTAGATCCCGCTCACGTCATCCAGCTCGTCCGGGGTCTCGGTCCACGGCGGCAGCTTCTCGTGCCGGGCGACGACCAGGCCGTACTGCGCGTCGTCGGCGCCGGGCGGGTCGGCCGGCAGATAGCGGTGGTTGCCGTGCGCGCGCTGCCAGCGCTCCCACTGCATGTCGAGGTAGGCGTGGTGCAGCCAGAACACGGGATCGTTGACGGACGCGGCGCCGAGCATCGTCCCGCCGACCCAGCGGTGCACCCGGTTGTGGTTGTGCCACGAGGCGCTGCCGCTGCCGGTGCCCCAGCCCTCCAGCTTGTTCCGGAAGCCCTTGGTGACGGTCGAGTCCCAGGGCGGTACGTCGTAGACCGGGTCGTCCAGCGCCCAGCTCACGTCGTCCTTCGTGGGCAGCTGGATGGGGGAGGCGGCGCGGCCGAGGTCGCGGGTGAGGTAACGGCCGTCGGTGACGCCCTCCCTGATGGTCCAGTGGCCCGCCGAGTAGGCGAAGGGACCGTCCATCACCTGCTGGTCGGAGCGTCGGCCGTTGCCGCCGAGCAGGTCCTTGGTCCAGGGCGCCGAGGTCGTCGCGCGGTCGCGGGTCCAGTCCCAGTACGGCACCGTCACCGAGGAGTCGACGCGGCGCAGCGATTCCTCCAGCTCCAGCAGGAACCGGCGGTGCCAGGGCAGGAAGGAGGGCGCCATGTGGGCGGTGCGCAGATGGGTCTCGCCGTCGGCGGCGTAGTACGCGATGTGGGTGCGCACGAACTCGTCGTACTCGCCGCGCTTCTTGACCTCCAGCAGGGCGTTCACGAATCGTTTTCGCTCGTTCGCGGTGAGGGCGCTGACGTTCTTACGCACGTACGCCATACCGGCCCCCCATGTCCACGCCGGGCCCCATGCCCGTGCCCATGCCCACGCCCATGTCCATGTCCATGTGCATGTGCATGCGGTCCAGCATGTCCGTGACGCCGTCGGGCAGGGCGCCGTCGAGCGGGCCCGGGGCCAGGTCGCGCAGCCGCTGGCCGGGGCCGAGTTCGTCCACCGCGGCGCGCGCCGCCTCCAAAGGCGTGCGGTACGACGTGTAGTGGTCGACCATGCTGAGCCAGGTGCCGTCGGCCCGCCGCATCAGATGCAGCGGGCGGCCGTCGACGGTGATCCGCCAGTCGGCGTCGGACGGGCTGCGCCCCGCCTCCCGCAGCCGGACTCCCCGGATGCGCCGACCCCGGTACATCTGGTCGAAGGAGTCACCGCCGGCGGCCGGGGGCACCGGCCGGGAGGCGGCGACGACCGGCGCGAGCGCGAGGGCGGCGACGCAGGACAGCAGCCCCCGCGTCACCCGCCTTCGTCCCGTCCCGGCCGCCGTATCAGCTCTGACCTGCTCTGCCGCGCCCGCCGCCGTTGCGTCGTCGCCGTCGACCATCGCACTCTCCTCGTCCGGGGACATTTGTCGTACCCGCTAACGGCGAGGGAGGGGCGGGGTCACCGGCGTACGGCCGAACGGCGCTGACGAGGGAACCCTGCGGGTTACCGGGCCGGCCCCGGACCCGGCCCGCGCACCGGATCACGGTGCGTGTGGTCCGGCTCGTGACCCACCGGCCGGTCACACTCGCACGGTCCCGTGGCCGCGCCGCCGGCCGGGGCCCCGGTCGTCAGCCACGCAGGCTGGTGGCCGGAAGGACGAGGTGCGCGGCGGCGTTCAGGGTCTCCGGGGCCCCGGCGAACGCGGCCAGCGCGGCCGGCTGCACGATGCTGCCGGGCGCGCCCTCGGGCCAGGCGCGGGTGGTGAAGACCAGGTAGGCGAAGCCGCGGGCGCGGACGGCGGCGAGCCACTCCGGCGGCGCGGGGGCCTGGGCGATCAGCCGCGGCATCCGGACGACGGCCTGGCCGGCCTCCACCAGCAGGGTGATGGGCAGGTTGCGCCGGTAGGTGCCGTCGACCAGTTCGCCGCCGACCGGTAGCCCGTTGTCCGCGAGCAGTTGCTCGACCGCGGCCGCGGTGACCTGGGGGCCGCCCGCGGCGTCGCCGAGGGAGTAGGCCAGCAGATAGGGCATGTCGGTGCCGTCGGAGGCCACGCCGCTCCAGGGCAGCACGACCAGCGTGCCGAGATCGGCGGGGCGCAGTTCCGTGGGGGTTGAGGTCACCGCGCGACCATATCGACGCGCCCGGGGCGGCCCGGCGGCTTCTCACCCGGACGGACCAGTGGCCCGGGGGGCTCCACACGAACGAGGGAAACGGCCTCGAACGCGTCGGGGCCGGCACCGCGGATGCGGTACCGGCCCCGGTCGCGCGGGGGTGTCAGCTCTGCAGGGGCAGGCCGCCGAGCAGCGGGTCGTGCTGGTTCAGCGCGACGGTGGCGCCCTTGACCGTGTGCAGCACGGAGTCCTTGTTCTCGGTGTCGAGCACGTTCGACCGGTGCTGCAGCGGCATCACGTCCCGCAGGGCGACGCCGCCCTCGGCGAGCTGGTCGACGGCGCCGTTGAGGCTGGAAGGCGTCATGCCGGCGGGGTTGTACGCGAACGCGGGCGCGGCGACGCCGGCGAGGGCAACGGAACCGGCGAGGACGGCGGCAGCCTTCAGGGACTTCATCATGTTCCTTTCTTCGGCAACTCAACGTCACCCCAGGGAGATCTGATGCCCTGCCCAACGAGCGCCGCGGTGAGGCGGCAACCCCGTCGCGGAGAAGACATATGAAAATGCCTCAGCCGCCGAAGGGGCCTGGTTTCGGGGGTCAGCCGGTCGTGGGGGTGGACGGGAGGGCCGGTGTGCTCGGGAGCGCGGCCGAGGTCGCGGCGGGGGTCGGCAGGCCGGTGCCGGGGAGGGACGAGAGCAGCTGGCCGATCAGGGCGCCGGCGGCGGCGACCACCTGGTTCACGTCGGAGACGGCCGCCTGCACCAGGGCGTCCACGGCGGCCAGCACATCGCCGAGGAGGTCACGGGCCACCGGCACGCCGCGGGCCCCGCCCCGCGGGGCGGGGGCGAGCGCGACGGCGGGGGACGCGGACGGCTTGGGGAGTGCCGACTGTGACTCGGATCCCGAGGGGGCGACCACGGGCGCCGTAGGAGCCTCTGGCGTGACGGGGGTGGCGGCGGTCGGCGTGGCGGCGGGGGTCGTCGGAGCCGTGACGGGCGTCGTCGGAGCCGTGACGGGCGTCGTCGGCGTCGTGGCGGGCGTCGTCGGAGCCGTGACGGTCGGCGTCGGAGCCGTCGGGTCGGTCGGCGTCGTCGGCGCGGCGGCGGCCGTCGGCGCGGCGAGCGTCCCCGCCGCCGCGGCCTCCACGAGGGCCTTCTTCGCGGCGTCGCCGAGCCGCCTGGCCTCGGCCGCGGGCAGTCTGCCCTGCGTCAGCGAACGGTCGAGCAGGTCGACGACCGGCTTCGGTACGGAGCCGCTGTGGTCCAGAGCTCTGACCTGGGCGAGAAGTCTCGCGGCGCCGGGCAGGGACGCCTGGGCGGCGTGGGCGTCGGCACCGTCTCGCGTCACGTCGACGGCGACGGCGACCGGGCCGGTGATCGCGGCGATGACGGCGGCGCTGAGGACCGTGGAGGCGAGGCGCCGCGCGGGCAGAGAACGCATGCGGGTTCCTTTCGGATGGGCTTCGGGTCTCAACCCACCGTCAGTTCGCCGCTCACGCCCCGCAACCGCTCGCTACGCCACGTGCCCCGTCCGGGCCCGTCACTGCCCCGTCCGGACGAGCGGCGCCCCTGATGAACCGTGCGGAGGGAACGGACACGCAAACCGGCCGCCCGGCCCCGCGACGGATGCGCGGGGCCGGGCGGCCGGTCGAAGGGTGCGCCCCGGACGTCAGCCGTTGACGCAGGTGTTGCCGAACGCCGGGTTCAGCAGACCGACGGCGTCGATGCTGTCACCGCAGACGTTGACCGGGACATGGACCGGGACCTGGATGACATCGCCCGAGACGAAGCCGGGCGAGTTGGCGGCGACGCCGTCCGCGCCGGCGTCGGCGGCGGCGACACCGGCGGCGCCGGCGACGGCCGCGACGGCGGCGGAGGTCAGGGCCAGACCCTTCGCGATACGCGACATGGAGAGGTGCTCCTTGGAATAGACACAAACATCCGGGCGGGTGCCCGGCGTTGTGTCAACGCGCCGCGCCCGCAGGAGTTGTGCCGCCAAAGGGGTGATGCGTGATCGGAGGAGTCGCGGCCGGCTCCCGCCGCCTCGTCTCGGAAAAAGACCCCCGCACGGGCGCGCGCGGGGGTCCGGTGTGGCGGGTGCCGGACGCTCGGGGTCCGGCACCCGGCGCGTCACCGACGGGCGGCCGTCCGGCCGCGGCGGTACAGCACCGCACCGGCCATGATCAGCGCGGCGCTGGCGGCAGACGTCGCGATCATGGCCTTGGCGTTGCCACCGGTGTGCGGCAGGGTGGGCGGCTCGTCGTTGCCGTACGACCCGGGCGGGGTCGGCTCGTCGCTGCCGTAGGAGGGCGGCGGGGTCGGCTCGTCGCTGCCGTACGACGTGGGAGCCGGCGTCGGGTCGTCGTGACCGTACGACGTGGGCGTCGGTGTCGGATCGTCGTGACCGTACGACGTGGGCGTCGGTGTCGGGTCGTCATGACCGTACGACGTGGGCGTCGGCGTCGGGTCGTGACCGTAGGACACGGGAGTCGGCGTGGGGTCGTCGTGACCGTACGACGTGGGCGTGGGCGTCGGGTCGTCATGACCGTACGACGTGGGGGTCGGCGTCGGATCGTCATGACCGTACGACGTGGGGGGCGGTGTCGGGTCGTCGTCATGACCGTACGAGGACGTCGTGGGCTCGGAGCTGCCGTAGGAGTCGGTGCCGTAGCCGGTGGGGCGCGGGGTGACCGGGTGGGTGGCGCCGATGTTGGCACAGGAGTTGCCGAACGCGGGGTCCAGCAGAGCGGCCACGTCCACGGAGTTTCCGCAGACGTTGACCGGGACGTGCACCGGGACCTGGATGCTGTTGCCGGACAGCACGCCCGGGGAGCCCTTGGCCGTGGCCTGCGCGTTGGAGTCGGCGAGCGCGGCCGTGCCGTACAACGAAAGCACGCCCGTCGCGGCCGCTGCGGCCACGACCACGCCCTTGCTGAGGGTCTGTCGCAATCTCGTAGTCTTCCTGCTCGAACTGCTCGAAGATGTGGGAAGGCCGGCCCCGGGACGGAGGATCTACGGATCGACGTTCCGAGGCCGGCCAGGACGCAGCCGGTGGGCTGGTGTGTGCGGTGGGTTCCGGACGTCAGCCGTTGACGCAGGTGTTGCCGAACGCGGGGTTCAGCAGAGCGAAGACGTCCACGGAGTCGCCGCACAGGTTGGTCGGAACGTGCACGGGGTGCTGGAACACGTCACCGGAGAGCACGCCCGGGGAGTTCGCGGCGACCGCGTCAGCCCCGGAGTCGGCGAAGGCGGGGGCGGCCCCGCCCAGCGCCAGGATGGCGCCGGCGACGACGGCAGCGCTCTTCTTCATGAGTTTTCCCTTCTCTGACGGTCATGCCCCTGTGAGCGGTCGGAACCGAGCGAGCACAGCCTTGAACGGCTCGCACCATGACCGGCAGCTTGCAAAACGAGGGATAGACAGCCGGAGAAACCCCGGAACACACGGCTACCCTTAATTCACTCGAACGTCCCCGGTGAATTGGCAGATTGGCCGAAAGCCGGATAGGCACATTCTTCGAGATGAACGCAGAAAACGTTCGGGCGACGGCCCCGAAAATCGGCACGGCGCCCGGACAGGACTCGCGGGGTGAGACCCGCTCAGTGGTTGGCCACGCCGTTGCCCGCCAGGACGGAGATGTCGTCCATGACATGCGAGAGCGGCTCGTCGTCCTTGGCCTCGGTGGAGTTCTCCGCGCACTGCTGGTTCTGCGGCGAGGACAGGATCGGGATGTCCTGGATGCCGATGGGGGCGGTACCGGTCAGCGACTGGAGGTTCGCCTTGGCGGGCAGGCCGACGCAGAACTTGTTGAGCGAACCCTGCAAAAGGGTGGCCTGCGGGCTCATGTCTCCGCGGGTCGCCTGGTTGCCGAACGACTCATGGGCGCCGTTGCCGCTGTACGACGTGGTGCCCGTGTCGTCGCCGGTGGCAAGCGCCTGGGGGGCTGCCGCCGCCGACATACCGACGAGGGACGCGGCGACCGCCGCCGCGGCCATTGCCTTCTTCAGCATTTCGCTTCCTTTCCTGGCTCCTCGCCAAGACGCTTCTTCCTGCCCCGCATCAACCCGGCGGGCGCCGAATGGTTGCGGGGCATCACCCGTTCGGATCGTTCGGCGGCACGGGAGAGGTGGAATTCCCCAATTCATCACACGGTCGGCCGGAGTGCATCCCGCCGCTTTTATGGGCCGTCGGAGTGAACCGGTGCAACCCATTGGCGCGATGGGCAGTTGAGGCAGGTCGCTCCGGTGGACGGGGTTTCTCCAGAAGGGAATGAGTAAGTGATCAAGAAGGTTCTGGCCGCCGCCGCGGTCGCCGCCTCTGTCGTCGGCGCCTCCGCCGCTGCCGCGTCGCCGGCCCTGGCCATCGGCAACGACACGGGCACCACGTCGTACAGCGGCAACGGCGCCTCTCAGACGTTCGGCAACTCGGCCACGTACGGCACCATGAGCCCGCAGATGGCTCTCATCCAGGGCTCGTTCAACAAGCCCTGCGTCGGCCTGCCGGCGAAGCTCAACCTCCAGTCGCTGACCGGTGCCGCACCCATCGGCATCCAGGACATCCCGATCCTGTCCTCGCCGCAGAACCAGCAGTGCACGGAGAACTCCACCCAGGCCAAGGGCGACGAGCCGCTCTCGCACATCCTGGACGACATCGCCGCGCTCTCCGGCAACGGCACCGGCAACGGCTGAGCAGTCGGCCCCCACGGCGGCGGGCCACCGGAACGCCCGGTGGCCCG
>NZ_JBSFLI010000023.1:0-38546 GCF_053598955.1 Streptomyces sp. NPDC001056
CAGGGCATCGGCGACACCATCCGCGTCTCGCTGTCCGCGCCCCCGGTCGAGGAGGTCAAGGTCGGCACCCAGATCCTGGAGTCGCTGAACCTGCGGCAGCGGCGTCTGGAGATCGTCTCCTGTCCCTCCTGTGGCCGCGCCCAGGTGGACGTCTACCGGCTGGCCGACGAGGTCACCGCGGGGCTCGACGGCCTCGAAGTGCCGCTGCGGGTGGCGGTGATGGGCTGTGTGGTCAACGGCCCGGGAGAGGCCCGTGAAGCCGATCTAGGAGTTGCCTCAGGCAACGGAAAGGGGCAGATCTTCGTCAAGGGTGAGGTCGTGCGGACCGTCCCCGAGTCCCGGATCGTGGAGACCTTGATCGAGGAGGCACAGCGGCTCGCCGAGCGGATGAAATGAGTCCACGTAACTGCACGGAGCGAGAGGGGGCCACGAACGTGACGATTCTGGAGACGATCCGGCGACCGCGGGACCTGAAGGGGCTGTCCGGGGGCGAACTCGCCGTACTGGCCGAGGAGATACGCGAGTTCCTGGTGCACGCGGTCGCACGCACCGGCGGTCACCTCGGACCCAACCTGGGCGTGGTGGAGCTGACCATCGCCCTGCACCGGGTCTTCGAGTCACCGGTCGACCGGATCCTGTGGGACACGGGTCATCAGTCGTACGTCCACAAACTTTTGACGGGACGTCAGGACTTTTCCAAGCTGCGGGGCAAGGGCGGCCTGTCCGGCTATCCCTCGCGCGAGGAGTCCGAGCACGACGTCATCGAGAACAGTCACGCCTCGGCCGCGCTCGGCTGGGCCGACGGCCTCGCCAAGGCCCGTCAGGTGAAGGGGGAGCGGGGCCATGTGGTCGCGGTCGTCGGGGACGGCGCGCTGACCGGCGGCATGGCCTGGGAGGCGCTGAACAACATCGCGGACGCGCCGGACCGCCCGCTGATCATCGTCGTCAACGACAACGCGCGCTCCTACGCCCCCACCATAGGCGGCCTCGCCGACCATCTGGCCACCCTGCGCACCTCCGACGGCTACGAGAGGTTCCTCGCCTGGGGCAAGGAGGCGCTCCAGCGGACGCCCGTCGTCGGCGCCACCCTCTACGAGTCCCTGCACGGCGCGAAGAAGGGATTCAAGGACGCCTTCGCCCCCCAGGGTCTCTTCGAGGACCTGGGCCTCAAGTACGTCGGCCCGGTCGACGGACACGACATCGGGGCCGTCGAGTCCGCGCTGCGCCGTGCCAAACGCTTCCACGGGCCGGTCCTCGTGCACTGCCTGACCGAGAAGGGCCGCGGCTGTGAGCCCGCGCTCGCCGACGAGTTGGACCGCTTCCACACCGTCGGCGTGATGGACCCGCTGACCTGCGAACCGCTCTCCTCCTCCGACGGGCCGTCCTGGACCTCGGTGTTCGGCGAGGAGATCGTGCGGCTCGGCGAGGAGCGGGAGGACGTCGTCGCGCTCACCGCCGCCATGCTGCACCCGGTCGGCCTCGGCGCCTTCGCCGAGCGCTTCCCGGACCGGGTGTGGGACGTGGGCATCGCCGAACAGCATGCGGTCGCCTCCGCCGCCGGGCTCGCCACCGCCGGACTGCATCCGGTCGTCGCCCTCTACGCCACCTTCCTCAACCGCGCCTTCGACCAGCTGCTGATGGACGTCGCCCTGCACCGCTGCGGGGTCACCTTCGTCCTCGACCGGGCCGGCGTCACCGGCCCCGACGGCGCCTCCCACAACGGCATGTGGGACATGTCGCTCCTCCAGGTGGTGCCGGGCCTGCGGATCGCCGCCCCGCGCGACGCCGCGCAGCTGCGGACCCAGCTGCGCGAGGCGGTCGCCGTGGACGACGCGCCCACGGTGCTGCGCTTCCCGAAGGAGAAGGTCGGCCCGGACATCCCGGCCCTCGACCGGGTGGGCGGCATGGACGTGCTGCACCGCGCCGAGCGGCCGGAGGTGCTGCTGGTGGCCGTCGGGGTGATGGCACCGGTGTGCCTCAGGGCCGCCGAACTCCTCGCCGAGGGCGGCGCCGGGTGCACGGTGGTGGACCCCCGGTGGGTCAAACCCGTCGACCCGGACCTGCCCCGACTGGCCGCCGGACACCGGCTGGTGGCCGTGGTCGAGGACAACAGCCGTGCGTCCGGCGTCGGTTCGGCCGTGGCACAGGCCCTGACGGACGCCGGGGTGGACGTGCCGGTGCGGCTGTTCGGCATCCCGGACCAGTTCCTGCCGCACGCCAAGCGCAGTGAAGTACTGGCCGACATCGGCCTCACGCCCGTGGAGATCGCCGGGCGGATCAGTGGGAGCCTGGCCGTCAAGGACGTCGACGGCGCAGTCAAGGAGAGTGAATGACCACCGAGTTCGACCTCGGCGCCCTGCTCGCCGAGCGCGGAGCCGAGCGATACGAGCTGCACGCGAAGTACCTCAACCCGCAGCTCCCGCGCATGTTGCACACCATCGGCTTCGACAAGGTCTACGAGCGCGCCGAGGGTGCCCACTTCTTCGACGCCGACGGCAACGACTACCTGGACATGCTCGCCGGGTTCGGGGTGATGGGCCTCGGCCGCCACCACCCGGTCGTCCGCAAGGCGCTGCACGACGTCCTCGACCTGGACCTCGCCGACCTCACCCGGTTCGACTGCCAGCCGCTGCCCGGACTGCTCGCCGAGCGGCTGCTCGCGCACAGCCCGCACCTGGACCGGGTGTTCTTCGGCAACAGCGGCACCGAGGCGGTCGAGACGGCCCTGAAGTTCGCCCGCTACGCCACCGGCAGGCCCCGCGTCCTGTACTGCGCGCACGCCTTCCACGGGCTGACCACCGGCTCGCTGTCCGTCAACGGCGAGACCGGCTTCCGCGACGGCTTCGCGCCGCTGCTGCCCGATACCGCCGTACCGCTCGGTGATCTCGACGCCCTGGCAAGGGAGTTGAAGAAGGGCGACGTGGCCGCGCTGATCGTGGAGCCGATCCAGGGCAAGGGCGTGCACGAGGCACCACCCGGCTATCTGCGCGCCGCGCAGGAGCTGCTGCGCAAGCACAAGGCGCTCTTGATCGCCGACGAGGTGCAGATCGGCCTCGGCCGCACCGGCGACTTCTACGCCTATCAGCACGAGGACGGTGTGGAACCGGACCTGGTGTGCGTCGCCAAGGCCCTGTCCGGCGGCTACGTCCCGGTCGGCGCCACCCTCGGCAAGGACTGGATCTTCAAGAAGGTCTACTCGTCCATGGACCGCGTCCTCGTCCACTCGGCGAGCTTCGGTTCCAACGCGCAGGCGATGGCGTGCGGGCTCGCCGTGTTGTCGGTCATGGAGAACGAGCAGATCGTCGCGGGCGTGCGCACCACGGGCGACCTGCTGAAGTCCCGGCTCACCGAGCTGATCGACCGATACGAGCTGCTCGCCGACGTCCGCGGCCGGGGCCTGATGATCGGCATCGAGTTCGGCAAGCCGTCCTCGCTGAAGCTGCGCAGCCGCTGGGCCATGCTCCAGGCCGCCCGCAAGGGCCTGTTCGCCCAGATGGTCGTCGTACCGCTGCTGCAACGGCACCGAATCCTGACCCAGGTCTCCGGCGACCACCTCGAAGTCATCAAGCTGATCCCGCCGCTCGTCTTCGGCGAGGCGGACGTCGACCGGTTCGTCGAGGGCTTCACCGCCGTCATGGACGACGCGCACAACGGCGGCGGCCTGATGTGGGACTTCGGCAAGACGCTGATCAAACAGGCGGTCGCGCATCGCTGAGCGGTCAGAACATGACCATGAACAGCACCCAGGGGTAGGCGAAGCCGGCCGCGCCGAGAACGGTGCCGGTGGCGGCCGGCCACATCCTGCCGACCCCCCGCCGGGCGTAGTGGACGCCGGCGAGACCCAGGGTGACCGCGAGCGCGCCCGCGAGCGCCGTCAGCGGGAACAGCATGAGCAGCGGGCAGAGCCCCAGGGCCGCCACGATCCCGAGGACGAGAGAGGTGGGGCCGAGCAACGTGGCCGGTGAGTCGTCATGGCCGGACGCGGCGCGGTCGGGTGTGCGAGACATGCGAACCCCCATGCTTTGAACGTGTTCAAAAGCTGAGGTTGATCGTAGCAGGGGTGAGGCCGCCTAGAGGTTTGCCTCTGAGGCAAGAAATTTGCCCGTGGGGCAAAGCTCAGGCTGAATGGAGGCATGAACGCCTCAGACGCCGCATCGCCGGCGGCGGGTCACGGCGGCGATCTGCCCGCCGTCGCGCCGCAGCTGCGCGCACTGCGCCGACGGGCCGGTCTCACCCTGGAGGCCGCGGCCCGGGACGCCGGGCTCTCGCCGGCCCATCTGTCCCGGCTGGAGACCGGGCAGCGGCAGCCCTCGCTGCCGATGCTGCTCGCGCTCGCCCGCATCTACGGTACGACCGTCTCCGAACTCCTCGGCGAACGGGTCGCCGACCAGAACGCGATCGTCCGGGCCGCCGACATGGACGCGACGCGGGCCGCCGGCTGGACCTACTTCCAGGCCGGCGCACCCGGCCGCGGGATGCAGGCCCTGCGGGTGCACGCGCCGTACGGCACGCAGAGCGACATCGTGCGCGTCCACCCCGGTGAGGAATGGCTCTATGTCCTCAAGGGACGGCTGCGGCTGCGTCTCGGCGACGCCACGCATCTGCTCGCCCCCGGCGACAGCGCCCACTTCGACTCACTCACCCCGCACCGCCTCGCCGCCGAGGACCCCGACGGCGTGGAACTGCTGTTCGTCCACACCCTGCTGCAGAGTCCCACGGCCGCACTGTGCCTGGGGCACCTGAACGGAGAGCTGCCATGAGCAACCTTGAGACCAAGTTCCCCCGTTCCCTGTGGGTCCGGCTGATCATCTACATCGCTCTCGGGCACGTCCTCGCCGGGTTCCTCTATCTGCTGTTCGCGGTCGGGGGCAAGGGCTGAGCCCCCCCCCTCGACCGGGGCGGGCGCGCGCCGGACAGGTCAGTCCACCAGCCGCGCCCGCAGCCGCTCCCGGGTCCCCGGGGTCAGCCGAAGACCCTGCTCCAGATAGCCGTCCACACTGCCCCAGGTCTCCTCGATGCTGTCGAAGGCGGCCGCCAGGTACTCGGCGCGCGCGTCGAAGAGCGGGCTGAGCAGTTCCATCACCTCGGGTGTGTAGGCACTCTCCGCACTGCCGCTGCGCTGCACCTTGTAACGGCGGTGCTTGGCGTTGGACTCCAGGTAGTCGGCCACGATCGCGTCGCGCTCCACGCCCACGGCGAGCAGCGTGACGGCTATCGAGATCCCCGCGCGGTCCTTGCCGGCCGCGCAGTGCATCAGCGCGGGCACGCTGTCCTCGGCGATCGCGTGCAGCACCCGGGAGTGCTCGCTGGTGCGGTTGCGGACCGTCGACCGGTACGAGGCCACCATCCGGGCCGCGCCCTTGCCGTCGTCCAGGATCGCGCGCAGCTCGTCGAGGTCGCCGTCGCGGACCATCTTCCAGAACTCGGCGCCGTCCGCCGGGTCGCTCAGCGGCAGGTTCACGTTGCGCACGCCGGGCAGCGCGACGTCCGGGCCCTCAAGCTTCTGGTCCGCCGCGTTGCGGAAGTCGAAGATGGTGTGCAGGCCCAGGGAGGAGAGGAAGGCCGCGTCCTGCGCGGTGGCGTGCGCCAGGTGGCCGCTGCGGAACAGCACGCCGTGGCGCAGCCGACGGCCGTCCACGGTCGGCAGCCCGCCGACGTCACGGAAATTGCGCACACCGGCCAGCTTCGGCTCGGTCGACGGGACCTGCTGCGTCACGGGGGCTCCTCCCGATCGGTCCCCGCCGTCACGGTTCGCGGCGGGCGTTGCGTCGACCATACGGCATTGGTTTCGTGGGGCAATGAGTTGTCCACAGGCATTGTCACCAGGGGCGGGCGGGGCCGATGATGCGCGTACGTGAGCGTTTCCGTTGGCGACTGTGAGGTCTTGATGACGGACATCGCGGAAGACGGCCGGACCTGGCTGCTGTCGGGGCCCAACAGTGGCTATGCCCTGCATCTCACCGCCGCGGACGAGCTGGTGCACCTGCACTGGGGGCCGCGGATCACGCTCGCGGACGCCGAGGCCCTCGCCGCCCGCCCGCTGCCCGCCTACCGCCCCTTCGAGTCCCCGCTCGACGGCCGCGAGGAGTACCCCGTCGAAGGCGGCCCGCGCTTCGTGCGCCCCGCCCTGTCCGTGCGCACCGGCGAGCGGCGCGGCACGCAGTGGCGCTTCGTGTCGTACGACACCTCGTGCGCGGCCTCGTACGACATGGCGTACGACACCCCGGGCGGCGCCCCGTGCGACGCCTCGGGCGAAGGGGAGGGCGAGGGCGAAGGGGACGGGCTGCGGCTGCGGTTCGCGGACGGCGGGCTCGCGATCACCCTGCACTACCGGATGCGCGGCGATGTCCTGGAGCGCTGGGTGAGCCTGTGCAACGGCGGGGACGCGTCCGTGGAACTGCTGCGCGCCGACGCGGCCACCTGGACGCTGCCCGACCGCGAGGCCTGGCGGCTGTCCCGGCTGCACGGCCGCTGGGCCGCCGAGTCCCGGCTCGTCACCGCGCCCCTCACCTACGGCGAGCAGATCATCGGCAGCCGCCGCGGGCACACCGGCCACCAGCACCTGCCCTGGGTCGCCCTCGACACCGACGCCACCGAGGAGCGGGGCGAGGTCTACGGCTGTGCGCTCGGCTGGTCCGGCTCCTGGCGCATCGCCGTCGCCCAACTCCCCGACGCGCGCGTGCAGATCACCGGCGGCGCCGGATACGACGACTCGGGCCTGCTGCTCCTCGCACCCGGGGAGTCGTACACCACCCCCGTCTTCGCCGGTCTCTTCAGCGACGGCGGCTTCGGCGGGGCGAGCCGTGCCTGGCACGCCTATCAGCGCGCGTACGTCATCCCGGACGCCGGGCGGGACCGACCGGTGCTCTTCAACTCCTGGGAGGCGACCGGCTTCGGCATCTCCGCGGAGCAGCAGTCCGGACTCGCCCGGCGGGCCGCCGCGATCGGCGTGGAGCTGTTCGTGGTGGACGACGGCTGGTTCGGCGCCCGCACCGACGACCGCGCCGGACTCGGCGACTGGACCCCGAACCCCGACCGCTTCCCGGGCGGCCTCAAGCCCCTCGCCGACCAGGTCCACGGGCTGGGCATGCGGTTCGGCATCTGGGTCGAGCCGGAGATGGTCAACCCGGACAGCGACCTCTACCGCGCCCACCCGGACTGGGTGCAGCACCAACCCGGCCGCCGACGCGCCGAGTTCCGCAACCAACTGGTCCTCAACCTCGCCCGGCCGGATGTCCAGGAGTACCTGTGGGAGCGGCTGGACGCCCTGCTCTCCGACACCCCGGTCGACTTCGTGAAGTGGGACTTCAACCGGTGCTTCACCGACGCCGGCTGGCCCGGGGAGCCGTACCCGCAGCGGCTGTGGGTGGACCACGTCCGCGCCTTCTACGGCCTCCTCGACCGGCTGCGCGCCGCCCACCCCGGTGTCGCCTTCGAGTCCTGCTCGGGCGGCGGCGGCCGGATCGACCTCGGGGTGCTCCGCCGTACCGACCAGGTATGGACCTCCGACAACACCGACCCGCTGGACCGGCTCGCCATCCAGCACGGCTTCAGCCAGCTGCACCCGGCCCGGGTCATGGCCGCGTGGGTCACCGACAGCCCGAACACCCAGCTCAACGGGCGGGTCAGCAGCCTGAGGTTCCGCTTCGTCAGCGCCATGGCGGGCGTCCTCGGCATCGGCGGCGACCTCGGCCGCTGGAGCGCGGAGGAACTGGCCGAGGCCGCGCGGTGGGTGGGACTGTACAAGGAGATCCGGCCGCTGGTGCAGCGCGGCGAGCTGTACCGGCTGCGGCCCCCGACGGCCGGACTCGGCGCGGTGCAGTACGTCCTGGGCGACGAGACCGTGGTCCTCGCCTGGCTCCAGGCGCAGCACTACGGCGAACCCGTGCCGGCGCTGCGGCTGCGCGGCCTCGACCCGGCGGCGTCGTACGCGTGCCGGGAGACGGGCGAGGTGCATCGCGGGGCGGTCCTGCTGCACCACGGGCTGGGGGTGGGCCTGAAGGGCGACCTGGACGCCACGGTGATCCGGCTGCGGCGCATCTGAGGTTCGAACAGCTCCGGCGGCGGCCGTATTCCTGAATCGGGGAATCTTCCGGAGTGGCTCATCTCACCGTTCGTCAACCCTTTCCTACGGTCGCGTAAGTCACACCCCGAGGTGAATCATGGTCCGACGTGGCAGACGATTCGAAGAATGACAGCAGATCAGTGATCGGGTCGTACGTGGCGGTGGGGGACAGCTTCACCGAGGGCGTCGGCGATCCCGGCCCCGACGGGGCGTTCGTGGGCTGGGCCGACCGGTTCGCGGTACTGCTCGCCGATCGGCGGCCCGAGGGCGATTTCCAGTACGCCAATCTCGCCGTGCGCGGGAAGCTGCTGGACCAGATCGTGGCCGACCAGGTCCCGCAGGCCGTGGCACTCGCCCCGGACCTGGTCTCCCTCTGCGCGGGCGGCAACGACATCCTCCGGCCAGGCACCGACCCGGACGAGGTGGCCGAGCGCTTCGAGGCGGCCGTGGTCCGGCTCGCCGAGGCCGCCGGCACCGTGATGGTGACCACCGGCTTCGACACCCGGGGCGTCCCCCTGCTCAAGCACCTGCGCGGCAAGATCGCCACGTACAACGGGCATGTCCGGGCCATCGCGGACCGGTACGGCTGCCCGGTGCTCGACCTGTGGTCGCTGAGGTCCGTGCAGGACCGCCGGGCCTGGGACAGCGACCGGCTGCACCTCTCGCCCGAGGGGCACACCCGCGTCGCGCTGCGCGCCGGGCAGGCGCTCGGCCTGGAGATCCCGGCCGACCCGGAGCAGTCGTGGCCGCCGCTGCCGCCCCGGGGCACCCTGGAGGTCCGCCGCGACGACGTCCACTGGGCCCGCGAGCACCTGGTGCCGTGGATCGGCCGCCGCCTGCGCGGCGAGTCCTCCGGCGACCACGTCACGGCGAAGGGCGCGTTGTCCCCCGAGGACATCCGGATGCGCATCGCCTCGGTGGCCTGACCGACCTCCTGGAACGGCAACCGCCCCGCCTCGCACGCCACTTGGCGCGGGGCGGGGCACATGTCGCCGCGGGGCGACGGGCCGGCCCTGTCAGAGCCGCGCCGCCAAGTCCCCCCGCTCCGAACCCGGTTCACGCGCCGGCGCCTCGACCGCGAAGCCGATCCGGGAGCCGGGCGCGGGCCGCCGTCTCGTCGTCCGCCGGCGGGTGCACCGCCTGCACGGAGCCCGGGAGGATGTTCAATCCCGGTCCGGACCTTGCGGGGCGCCGACCATAATGGAAGGCCCACCACTCCACCGGGAGGTACCGTGACCGCTCCGCGTTCCTCGACCTCAGGGCCCCGTGTGCCGCGCCCGGCGGCCTTCGGCGTGGACCCGGGCGGTGAGCGCCTGGCCCGCATCCGCCGCTCCCCGCACTTCAAGGACGGCGTCTTCCAGAACCCCGGCGGCGCCGCGCGCACCCGGCCCTCGGGCTCGGCGCTGGACTTCGCGAAGGTCTTCTTCGACAAGGAGACCCGGCCGCTGCGCGCGCCCCGGGGCACGGTCCCGGTGCACGCCACCACCTTCGCCGACCTCGCCAGGCCGCCGGCCACCGGTCTGCGGCTGACCTGGATGGGCCACTCCAGCGTGCTCGCCGAGATCGACGGCCACCGGGTGCTGTTCGACCCCGTGTGGGGCGAGCGCTGCTCCCCGTTCCCGTTCGCCGGACCCAGGCGGCTGCACCCCGTGCCGCTGCCGCTCGCCGCGCTCGGCGAGGTCGACGTGGTGGTGATCTCCCACGACCACTACGACCACCTCGACCTGCCCACCGTCAAGGCGCTGGCCGGCACCGACACCCTCTTCGCCGTGCCGCTCGGTGTCGGCGCCCACCTGGAGCACTGGGGCGTCTCCCCGGACCGGCTGCGCGAACTCGACTGGCACGAGTCGACCCGGGTCGGCGGGCTCACCCTGACCGCCACCCCGGCCCGCCACTTCTGCGGCCGCGGCCTGCGCAACACCCAGCACACCCTGTGGGCCTCCTGGGCCGTCGCCGGCGAGGAGAACCGGATCTACCACAGTGGTGACACCGGCTACTTCGAGGGCTTCAAGGACATCGGCGCCGCCCACGGGCCGTTCGACGCCACGATGGTGCAGATCGGGGCGTACAGCGAGTTCTGGCCGGACATCCACATGCGTCCCGACGAGGGCCTGCGCGCCCACCTGGACCTCCAGGGCGGCGCCCCGCACGGTGTCCTCCTGCCGATCCACTGGGGCACCTTCAACCTCGCCCCGCACGCGTGGGCCGAGCCGGGGGAGTGGACGAAGGAGGTGGCCGAGGAGGCCGGCCAGGCGGTGGCCCTGCCCCACCCCGGCGAGCCCTTCGAGCCCGCCGGGAAGCTCCCGGCCGAGGCATGGTGGCGGGGGGTGTCCGGGGAGGTCCGCCGCACCTGGGGCTCCGTCGGCGCCCTGGTCGCGGAGCCGCCGAAGCGCGGCTGAGGCGTTTTCCGCTCGTTTCCGTGGAGGGGGCGCCCTGCCTGCCTGCCTGCCTGCCTGCCCGGCCGGGAGAACGGACCGGAGCGACGCGCACGGTGCGGGCCGCCGTCGAACGTCGCACCTGCCAAGGCCAGGGAAGTACTCTCCGTGACATCCGGAAGGCGACAGGAGGGCGGGACCGCGCCGCGTGGCGCAGGGGCAAGTGCCGTGAACCGGGCGGGAGTCGGGACCTGGGGCAGGGTGGCGCCCCCTCGACCCGTTCGTTCTCTCTGACTGCTTTTGATCGGGTGTTATCGATCTTTTTCGGGACGGTCCAGGTGAGGCCGGCCCGGTCATCGGTCTTTCGTGCGGGGCCTCATACCAGAGCGGGACGCTTCGTGGGGGAGTTTGGCAACTGCCCCTCACGCATGAGGCGGAGGCGACTACCGTGAGTGTCCGACCCAGGCCCGACGGACCAGTACGAGGACGCAGATGTCTCACCTTCGCGCACCGGCCGCCCGTGCCGACCGCCGGGAGGGCGGGCGGCACGGGCGGCCGGTCGCCCGACCCGCTCCCGCACTGCCCGAGACGCACATACGGCCCCACCTCATGCGGCTCGCCGTGCTGCCGCCGCTCGCGGTCGCCCTCGCCGCCACCGCCGCGGTCCTGTTCACCGTCCGCTCCACCGGCGCCCGCACCGGTCCCGTCCTGTGGGCCGTGCTCGGCGGCGCGGTCACCGTCGCCGTCGCCGGCATCCTGATCGCCGCCGTGGCCGCCGACCGTGCCGCCCGCACCGTCGCCGACCGCGTCGACGCCCTGCGCCGCACCGCCGCTCGCGGCGAGGCCGACCTGCACGAACTCGTCGACGCCCTGCGCCGGGGAGAGGCACCGCCGCAGCCTTCGGCCCGGCGCCGGCCGCCCACCGACGCCGACGACTTCGAACTGCTCGCCGCCGACCTGGCCCGCGCGCACGACGGCGCCGTCGCCGCCGTCGTGCGGGCCGCCCAGCTCTCCAGCCACGCGGACAGCGAGCAGAAGCTCGAGGTCTTCGTGAACCTCGCGCGCCGGCTCCAGTCCCTCGTGCACCGCGAGATCTCGATCCTGGACGACCTGGAACACGAGATCGAGGACCCCGACCTGCTCAAGGGCATCTTCCACGTGGACCACCTGGCCACCCGCATCCGGCGGCACGCCGAGAACCTCGCCGTGCTCGGCGGCGCCGTCTCCCGGCGTCAGTGGAGCAACCCGGTGAGCATGACCGAGGTGCTGCGCTCCGCCATCGCCGAGGTCGAGCAGTACTCCCGGGTCAAGCTGGTGCCCCCGATCTACGGCGAACTGCGCGGCCACGCCGTCGCCGATGTCATCCACCTGCTCGCCGAACTCGTCGAGAACGCCACGGTGTTCTCCGCCCCGGGGACCCAGGTGCTGCTGCGCGCCAACCTCGTCACCTCCGGGCTCGCCGTCGAGGTCGAGGACCGCGGGCTCGGCATGCCCCTCGGCGAACAGGACCGGATGAACGCCCTGTTGGCCGACCCCGACCAGGTCAACGTCGCCAGCCTGCTGGCCGACGGCCGCATCGGCCTCTACGTCGTCTCCCAGTTGGCCCGCCGCCACGGCATCGGCGTACGGCTGCAGAGCAACATCTACGGCGGCGTCCAGGCCGTACTCGTCGTACCCCAGGTCCTGTTGGGCACGCCCGCGCCCGCGGAGCCGCAGGAACAGCTCCCGCCCTTCGCCCCTTCCGTGCCGCCGGCGCTGCCCGCGCAGGTGAGGCGAACCCCGGTACCGGCGAGGGACGTGCGGACGGACCTCGTCGAGACCGGCGCCCGGGGCCATGAAGAGGACATCCCCGACGAAGGGCCGCCGCCGCTCCCCGCCCGCGGCGACCACCGGGAACGCCCCACCCCCGCCGAGGCCGCACCCGGCATCCGGGCCCGGCACCGGGCGGCGGTCGAGGAGCACGAGGGCGTCATGCCCACACCGCGCGTCGACACCGTGCGCGGCACCACGGCCAGACCCCGGCTGCCGCGCCGCCGCGCCCAGGAGAACCTCGTCCCCCAGCTCCGCGGCGGCCCCGCACCGCGCCAGGACGGCGACACCCTCGGGGGGCACGACCCCGGACTGATGGCCGCCTTCCAGCGCGGGATCGGCCTCGCCGAGGCGCAACAGCCCAGGCAGGGGCAGCAGCCGAACGGCGGGTACGCGCGGCCCGCCGCCCTCCCGGCCGCCGGACCCGCGGGCGTCCGCGTCGTCCACCCGGAACCGGACCGTCACCAAGAGCCGCACATACAGGGCCACTTGGAGCACACCCGCACCGAACCCCCGCCCCGGCCCGCCGGCCCGACCGAGGGAAGCGCACCGGCCGGCTGATCACCGTACAGGCGTCGTACCACCCCCGCCCCCCCAGCGCTCCCGAAGACCTTAGTACCCCAAGGAGTCGATCCACCATGGCGAGCGATGCGCCGACCGCTCACGCATCCGACCTCGACTGGCTGCTCAGCGGCCTCGTGCAGCGCGTACCGCACACCAGCAGCGCGGTGCTCCTGTCCTGCGACGGACTGGTCAAGTCCGTGCACGGCCTCGACCCCGACAGCGCCGACCACATGGCCGCCCTCGCCTCCGGCCTGTACTCGCTCGGCCGCAGCGCGGGCGTCCGGTTCGGGGACGGCGGCGACGTACGGCAGGTCGTGGTGGAACTCGCCTCGACGCTGCTGTTCGTCACCACCGCCGGTTCCGGCACCTGTCTCGCCGTGCTGGCGGGCCGCGAGGCCGACGCGGCCGTGCTCGGCTACGAGATGGCGATGCTGGTCAAGAGCGTCCGCCCCTATCTGGCCACCGCCCCCCGGCAGCACGCCGTCGGACCCACGGCGCCGAGGCATTGAGCGTGGCGGCGGCCGGCGACGGGCCCTGGCTGGACGACGCGGCCGGACGGCTGGTGCGCCCGTTCACGGTCAGCGACGGCCGCACCGAACCCAGCGTCGCACTCGACCTGATCTCGCAGGTGATGGCCACCGGGGTCACCCCGCTCGGCTACCTCGGTCCAGAGCACGCCCAGGCCCTCGACCTGTGTCGGGCACCCGTCTCGGTCGCCGAGGTCGCCGCGCACCTCGGACTGCCCGCCGTGGTCACCAAGGTCCTGCTCGCGGACCTGGTCGACTGCGGGGCGCTCACCACCAAGCCCCCCGCCTTCCACCACACTCCCACCGACCGGTCCCTGCTGGAGGCAGTGCTCGATGGACTACGACGACAGCTCTGACCCGTTCCCCACCGCGCTCAAGATCCTCGTGGCGGGCGGGTTCGGGGCGGGCAAGACCACCTTCGTGGGCGCGGTCAGCGAGATCGCCCCGCTGAGCACGGAGGAGCTGCTCACCACGGTCAGCGCCGCGACCGACAGCCTCGAAGGCATCGAGAACAAGATGGAGACCACGGTCGCCATGGACTTCGGCCGGATCTCCCTCGATCCGGACCATGTGCTGTATCTGTTCGGCACCCCCGGGCAGGAGCGGTTCTGGTTCATGTGGGACGAGCTGTCCGAGGGCGCGCTCGGCGCGGTCGTCCTCGCCGACACCCGCCGGCTCCAGGACTGCTTCGCCGCCGTGGACTTCTTCGAGGAACGCGGACTCGGCTTCATCGTCGCCGTCAACGAGTTCGACGGCGGCCACCGCTACGACACCGAGGAGGTGCGCGCCGCCATCGACCTCGACCCCGAGGTCCCGGTCGTGCGCTGCGACGCCCGGATCTCCAGCTCCGGGGTGCAGACCCTGCTCGCCCTCGTCCGCCATCTGCTCGCCCACACCCCGGAACCGGCGCCGAGCCACGGCGCCGCGCGCCGGTGATCCCCCCAACCGCCCACGGAGTTCCCCAGATGAGGTACCCGCACAGCGACGGAGCCCGGCCATGAGCTACGAGCCGCCCCGGCCGGTCCGCGGTCTGCTGCTCACCCCCGAGGACAAGGAGGCCCCCGCCCGCGTCCGGCGGCTGAGGGCGCTCGGCCTCGGGGAACGCCCCGAACCCGCGCTCGACGCCTTCGCGGACCATCTCGCCCTGCTCGCCGGCGCACCGTACGCCATGGTCAACTTCATCGGCGAGGAACGGCAGTTCTTCGCCGGGCTGCGCGTCCCGGCCGTCGCGCCCGTCCTGCGGGAGGACGGCAGCAGAGCGGAGTGGGGCCGGACGCTGCCCCGCGACCACGGCTTCTGCCCCCATGTGGTCGTCCGCCGCAAGGCGCTGGTCCTGGAGGACGTGCGCGACTATCCGCGGTTCGCGGGCAATCCGGTCGTGGACGAGTACGGCATCCACTCCTACCTCGGCGCCCCGCTCCTGGACGGCACCGGGATGGCGCTCGGCACCGTGTGCGCCGCCGACACCGGGCCGCGCGCCTGGGGCCGGGAGGGCTTGGAGACCATCAAGGCGCTCGCCGCCGAACTCGTCGTACGCATCGAACGGAGTGCGCGGGACGGGCTGCCCATCTGAGAAACCGGCTGATGTGACGGGTGGGGCGTGAAGGAAAGCTGAGGCGGCGGTTAAGAAAAGCTCGATGGACCCCGGCCCGCTCATACGGCAGATTGCAGGGTGATTCCACCCCTCTGACCCGGCGCGGGCGCTTCGGCATGCCCGTTTCCGGGACCTCACCCACAGGAGCCGCACGCGTGAAGGCGCTGGTCAAGGACAAGGCGGAGCCCGGACTCTGGCTGACGGACGTCCCGGAGCCCACGACAGGGCCGGGCGACGTACTGATCAAGGTCCTGCGGACCGGCATCTGCGGCACCGACCTGCACATCCGGGCCTGGGACGGCTGGGCGCAGCAGGCGATCAGCACCCCGCTGGTGGTCGGGCACGAGTTCGTCGGCGAGGTCGTGGCGGTCGGCCGGGACGTCACGGACGTCGGCGTCGGCGACCGGGTCAGCGGCGAGGGCCACCTGGTGTGCGGCAAGTGCCGCAACTGCCAGGCCGGGCGCCGCCATCTGTGCCGCGCCACCGTCGGTCTCGGCGTGGGACGCGACGGCGCGTTCGCCGAGTACGTCGCCCTGCCCGCGGCCAACGTCTGGGTGCACCGCGTCCCGGTCGACCTCGATGTCGCCGCGATCTTCGACCCGTTCGGCAACGCCGTGCACACCGCGCTGTCCTTCCCGCTGGTCGGCGAGGACGTCCTGATCACCGGGGCGGGCCCGATCGGCCTGATGGCCGCCGCCGTCGCCCGGCACGCGGGCGCCCGCAACGTCGTCGTCACCGACGTCAGCGAGGAGCGCCTGGAGCTGGCCCGCAAGATCGGCGTGAGCCTCGCGCTGAACGTCGCCGAGGCCACGATCGCCGACGGACAGCGGGAGCTGGGGCTGCGCGAGGGCTTCGACATCGGGCTGGAGATGTCCGGCCGCCCCGAGGCCATGCGCGACATGATCGCCAACATGACGCACGGCGGCCGCATCGCCATGCTCGGCCTGCCGTCCCAGGAG
This sequence comes from Streptomyces sp. NPDC001056, assembly GCF_053598955.1. NCBI lineage: Bacteria > Bacillati > Actinomycetota > Actinomycetes > Kitasatosporales > Streptomycetaceae > Streptomyces > Streptomyces sp. NPDC001056. Next base: position 15,894 of record NZ_JBSFLI010000023.1, read on the forward strand.
TTCCCCGTCGACTGGGCCCGTGTCGTCACCTCGATGATCACCATCAAGGGCATCTACGGCCGGGAGATGTTCGAGACCTGGTACGCGATGTCGGTGCTGCTGGAGGGCGGCCTCGACCTCGCCCCCGTGATCACCGGCCGGTACGGCTACCGCGACTTCGAGGCGGCCTTCGCGGACGCCGCGAGCGGCAAGGGCGGCAAGATCATCCTCGACTGGACCGCGTGAGTCATCCGCCCGGCGTACGCCATCCGCACGACCTAGGAGCTTCTGTCATGTTCGACACCGTCCGCGACGACCTGCGCGCCACCCTCGACGAGATCCGCGCCGCCGGGCTGCACAAGCCCGAACGGGTCATCGGCAGCCCGCAGTCCGCGACCGTCGAGGTCACCGCCGGCGGCCGCCCCGGCGAGGTCCTCAACTTCTGCGCCAACAACTACCTCGGCCTCGCCGACCACCCCGAGGTGATCGCCGCCGCCCACGAGGCCCTGGACCGCTGGGGCTACGGCATGGCCTCCGTGCGCTTCATCTGCGGCACCCAGGAGGTGCACAAGGAGCTGGAGGCGCGCCTGTCCGCGTTCCTCGGCCAGGAGGACACGATCCTCTACTCCTCCTGCTTCGACGCCAACGGCGGTGTCTTCGAGACCCTGCTCGGCGAGGAGGACGCGGTGATCTCCGACGCCCTGAACCACGCCTCCATCATCGACGGCATCCGGCTGTCCAAGGCCCGCCGCTACCGCTACGCCAACCGCGACCTCGCCGACCTGGAGACGCAGCTCAAGGAGGCGTCCGGCGCCCGGCGGCGCCTGATCGTCACCGACGGCGTGTTCTCCATGGACGGCTACGTCGCCCCGCTGCGCGAGATCTGCGACCTCGCCGACCGCTACGACGCGATGGTCATGGTCGACGACTCGCACGCCGTCGGCTTCGTCGGCCCCTCCGGCCGCGGCACCCCCGAGCTGCACGGCGTGACGGACCGCGTGGACATCATCACCGGCACCCTCGGCAAGGCCCTCGGCGGCGCCTCCGGCGGCTACGTCGCCGCGCGCGCCGAGATCGTCGCCCTGCTGCGCCAGCGCTCGCGCCCGTACCTGTTCTCCAACACCCTCGCCCCGGTGATCGCCGCCGCCTCCCTCAAGGTCCTCGACCTGCTGGAGTCCGCCGACGACCTGCGGGTGCGGCTCGCCGAGAACACCGCGCTGTTCCGCTCCCGGATGACCGAGGAGGGCTTCGACATCCTCCCCGGCGACCACGCCATCGCCCCCGTGATGATCGGCGACGCGGCGCAGGCGGGCCGCATGGCCGAGCTGCTCCTGGAGCGGGGCGTGTACGTGATCGGCTTCTCCTACCCGGTCGTCCCGCAGGGCCAGGCCCGCATCCGCGTCCAGTTGTCCGCCGCGCACTCCACGGCCGACGTCGACCGCGCGGTGGACGCCTTCATCGCGGCGCGCGCGGAGCTGGCGGCCTGACCAGGCGATATCGCCTGGGATAATCGGGGGCATGATCGAGGCACGGCGGCTCCACATCCTCCGTGCGGTGGCCGACCACCGCACGGTCACCGCGGCGGCCGCCGCGCTCTATCTCACCCCCTCGGCCGTCTCCCAGCAGCTGACGGCCCTGGAGCAGGAGACCGGCCACCGGCTGGTCGAGCGGGGCGCCAAAGGCGTACGGCTCACACCGGCCGGCGAGATCCTGCTCGGCCACACCAACGCGGTCCTCGCCCAGCTGGAGCGCGCCGAGGCGGAACTCGCGGCGTACGGCTCGGGCGAGGCCGGCACGGTCACCGTGGCGGCCTTCGCGACCGGCATCGCCCAGGTCGTGGCTCCCGCCGTGGCCCGCCTCGCCACCACCGCGCCCGGCATACACATCCGCGTCCAGGACGCGGAGGGCGACGCCAGCCTGCCGATGGTGCTCGACCGGCAGGTGGACGTGGCGGTGGCCGTCGAGTACCGGGGCGCGCCGCCCGCGGACGACCCCCGCCTCACCCATGTCCCGCTCTACGCCGAGCCGTTCGACGCCGTCGTCCCCGTCGGCCACCGCCTCGCCGACTCGGCCGAGGTCCCGCTCGCGGAGCTGGCCAAGGACCCCTGGATCGGGCCCTACCCCGGCAACCCCTGCCACGACGTCGTCGTCCTCGCCTGCGAAAGCGCCGGCTTCCAGCCCCGCCTCGAACACTCCTCGGACGACTTCCGTGCCGTCGTCGCCCTCGCCTCCGCCGACGCGGGCGTCGCCCTCGTCCCCCGCTCCGCCCTGCGCGGCATGGACCTCACCGATGTGATCGTCCGTCCCGTCGACGGCGTGGCCCCCACCCGCCGCGTCTTCGCCGCGGTGCGCCGGGGCGCCGAGGGGCATCCGCTGATCAGGCCGGTGCTGGAGGCGCTGGGGTCGGCGGCCCGGACGTGAGCGTGCCGTAGCGGGCGAGCCGGTCGGCGAGGTGGCCCGCACCTGATCGACGGACGGTGGGACCGACGTCTCGCCGGTGACCTGGGCGAGCCCGCTCAGGGGCCGCCGGGATGGCGCGGCGGCCCGCACGAGCGGCTCACCGATGTGCGCGCCGGCCCGGTCACGGACCTCGGCGTCGGCGGCCACCGGCTCGGCGGGCACCGGCGGTCCGGCCCTTCGGGCGTCCGGTTCGGCCGGCCGGGTGACTGTCAGTGGCGGACGTTACGGTGCGGGGCATGCCGGATGCCGAAGATGTACGACGTATCGCGCTGTCCTTCCCGGACACCACGGAGAAGACCGCCTGGAACATGCCCACGTTCCGGGTGGCCGGGAAGATGTTCGCGACCTTGCCCGAGGACGAGACGTCCGTCGCCGTGCGCTGTCCGAAGGAGGAGCGGGACGAACTCGTGCTGGCCGAACCGGAGAAGTTCTGGATCGCCGGGCACGAGGCGCAGTTCGCCTGGATCAGAACGCGGCTCGCGGCTCTGGAGGACGAGGCCGAACTCCGCGACATCCTCGCCGACTCCTGGCGCCAGGCCGCCCCGCCCCGACTCCTCGAATCCCACCCCGAGTTGGGCCTTCCGCCCACTCCGTGAAAACTCCGGTGGCCGGGGGAGGGACGTGGGATGATCCCGCGTTGTCGCGAGGGAGGGGAACGGCATGACCGGGGCGGCGGGGCCGGACGGGGACGGCGCCCTTGACGAGGGTGCGCCGGGTCGTGACGACCAGCGGACCGGGGAGACGGGGGTGCGCACGGGCGAGGGAACGACGCCACCGCCGGCCGCGCCGTGGCCGGGGGCCGGGACGGGACGGGGCCGGTCGGGGGATGCTCGGGCTCGGCGGGTCTGGTCGCGGGACTTCGGGCTGTTCTTCGCGGCTCGGGCCGTCGCGCGGCTCGGGGACACGATGTTGCCCGTCGCGCTGGCCGCCGGGTTGCTGGAGCACGGGTACGGCGCGGGCGCGGTGGGGCTCGCCATGGCGGCGTCGACCGCCGCCTTCGCCGGGCTGGTCGTCTTCGGCGGGGTGATCGCCGACCGGTTCAGTACACGGCGGCTGATGATCGGCGCCGACCTGACGCGGGTCTGTACCCAGTCCCTCGCCGCGGGGCTGCTCTTCGACGGGCATGTGGTGCTGTGGGAACTGTGCGTCATCGGCTTCGTCAACGGCACGGCCGCCGCCGTGTTCCAGCCCGGCGTGGCCAGTACGGTGCCCCGGCTCGCCGCCGACGTCCAGGGCGCCAACGCCGCGATCCGCGTCGCCGAGTCCTCCTCCCAGCTCGCGGGTCCGGTCGTCGCCGGTCTCCTCGTCGGCTTCGCCTCGCCCGGCGCGGTGTTCGCCGCGCACGCCGGGACCTACGCGGTCAGCGCCCTGTGCCTGCTGCTGCTCCGGCTGCGGCCGCTGCCCTTGGGCACGCTCGCCGCCACCGGCCGGGGGCTGCGCGTGCTGCGGGCCGATCTGGTGCAGGGCTGGCGGGAGTTCAGGTCCCGGACGTGGCTGTGGGCCGTGATCGCCATCTGGTGTCTGTACATGATCGCGGTGTACGGCCCGACCGTCCCGCTGGTGGCCACCGAGGTGGTCCGGCACCACGGCGCCCGCGCCTACGGCCTGGTGAACTCGGCCCTCGGCGCGGGCACCGTCGTCGGCGGCCTGTTCGCCATGCGGCTGCGTCCCCGCCGCATGCTCAGGGCGGGCGCGCTGTTCCTGTGCCTCTACTTCACCTTCCCGGGCGCCGTGGGACTCGGCCTGGACATGCCGGCTATCGCGGCGGGCGCGGCGCTCGCCGGGGCGGGGATCTCCTTCTGGGGCGTGATGTGGGCGACGAGCGTGCTGACGCAGGTCCCGGCCGAGTCCCTCAACCGCATCCACTCCTACGACGTCGCGGGCTCGCTGGCCATGATGCCGATCGGCCAGGCCCTCGCGGGCCCCGCGGCCGGCGCCCTGGGTGCCCGCCATGTCCTGCTGGTCGCATCGGTGGCCAGCCTCGCCGTGGTCGCCTTCCTCCTCGCCGTCCCCGCGATACGCACCCTGGTCCGGGCCGACGCCCGCCCGGAACCAGGGGTCGCGCAGGACGCTCCGGCCCCGGGCTGACGGCCTCCCCGACCGCGGCCCCGCCACCGAGCGCGCCCCTACCCCGCCTGCGTCTCACACCCCGGCCCACCCCACCCCACCCCGCTCCGGTGCCTCACACCCCCGAGCCCCCTCCCGCCCCCGCCCCCAAGAACCCCCCGATCCGCTTCCGCAACCCCCGCGCGTCCAGGCCGTGCGCGGCCGTGTGCTCCTCGACGGTGCCGTAGCGGCGCAGCTCCCCGCGGTCGACGCCGAGGCCGAGGACACGGTGCGGGAGGTCCGCGAGGGCGTCGTTCACCGCGCCGGTCGACGTGCCGGCGAGATACGGCTCGACCAGCACCACGTCCGTCCCCGCCGCCTCGCTCGCCCGGCGCAGCCCGGCCGTGTCGAACGGACGTACGGTCGTCGCGTACAGCACGGTCACATCCATGCCCTCCGTCGCGTCGAGCACCGCGTCCAGCAGCGGCCCGACCGCGATGACGACACCGGCACGTCCCTCCCGTACGGTCAGGAACCGCGCGCCGTCGACCGGTCGCGCCTGCCGGTTGGACTGCAGGGAGAGCCGTACGTACACCCGGTCGTCGCCCGCGGCGACCGCGTGGCGCAGCAGGGTCTCGGCCTCGTCGGGGTGTCCCGGCACATGGACGGTCCAGCCGTCCAGGGTGTCCAGCAGCGCCACGTCGCCCGGCGCCATGTGCGTGAACCCACCGGCCGGCCAGTCGAAGGAGGCGGCCGCGCTCACCAGCACCGCGCCCGTGCCCTGGTGCCCGAAGTCCAGCTTGACCTGCTCGAACGGCCGCTCCACCAGAAAACTGGCGAAGGTGTGGACGACCGGCCGCAGCCCGGTCAGGGCCATTCCCGCCGCCGCCCCCACCAGCAGCTGCTCGCGGATGCCGACGTTGATCACCCGCTCGGGATGCCGGGCGATGGCCTCGTGGAACGCGTCCTTGCCGATCTCGGCGAGGACCACCGCGACCCGTGGGTCCTCGTCGAGGAGCCGGGAGACGACGGGAGCGAAACGGTCACGCATGGTGTCCATGGAGATGCCGCCCTTTCGGAGCGTGAGGGAGAGGAGGACGTGTTTCAGGCGTTCTTCGGCTCGACCCGGGCCACGACCACGTGCGGGCGCCCCGGATGCGGCGCCGTGAACGCCTCGTACAGGGCCGCGTGATCCCGCCCGTCGGCGGTCACCGCCGACCAGCCCGCCGCCTCGAACCGCGCGGCGATGCCGCCGGGCCGCGCATGGCTGGCGGAGGCGTTGTCCACCACCACGGTGTGCAGCCGGTCCAGCCCGGCGGGTCCGGCGAAGGCGATGGCCTCGTGGTTGCTGCCCTCGTCCAGCTCGGCGTCCCCGATCAGCACCCAGACCGCCGGATCGTCCAGGCCCTGCGCCCGCAGCCCCAGCGCGGTGCCCACGCCGATCGGCAGCCCGTGCCCGAGCGACCCGCTGCCGATCTCGGCGCCCGGTACCAGCACCCGGTCCGGGTGGTGGCCGAGCGGGGAGTCGTACGAGCCGAAACCGGGCAGCCATCCGACCGGCAGGAACCCCTTGGCGGCCAGCACCGCGTAGTACGCCATCGGGCCGTGCCCCTTGCTCAGCAGGAACCGGTCCCGGCCCGGATCCTCCGCCCGCTCCGGCGTGACCCGCAGCACCCGGTCGTAGAGCACCCACAGCACGTCGAGCGTGGAGGTGGCCGCCGGGCCGTGTTTCTCGTCCCCCGTCATCAGGCTCATCAGACCAGGCAGGTCGGCGTACCCGTGGGCGAGGTGTTCGTCCGCTGTGATCGTCATGGGCGACAGCCTGCAACCTCGACCAAACTTGAGGTCAACCCCGGAAGTCGTGCGCGATCACCGAGCCGAGTGCGGTATTGTTTTCCTGCACGTTGTGATCGGGGAAACCGCAGGTCAAACGGTGCCGGGACGTGGCGCAGCTTGGTAGCGCACTTGACTGGGGGTCAAGGGGTCGCAGGTTCAAATCCTGTCGTCCCGACAAGGGTTTATCCCATTGTCGCAGGTCGGAGGCCGTTTTCTCGTTCGCGAGGAAGCGGCCTCCGGCGTGCTCCGGGTCCCCCCCGGGTCTTGCCTCTCACATTCGTCTCACGGTTTTCACGGTTGGACGGTTGCTCTCCGCGATTGACGATCCTTGCCGGCGGGTTCGCGCTTGACGCGTCTGCCATCGATCAATAGCACGTCGGCAGGTCCAGGCTGCCCAATCGCCGAGCGAGTTGGGCGGCGGTGAGGGCAGCCGCGGCTATCTTCACCGAAGGGCTGGCGTGAGGGGGCCGACACTCCTGGCGCGGCGTCAGGTGCTGGCCACGCAGATATGGCGGAGGAGCTCAGCGGTTGTCAATGAGCACCTCTGACAACACCTGCTGGTCCCTGAAGCCGCGTACGTCCGGCTCGGCTCGCCCCGCGATCGACCCGGCGGTGGCTCCCTACCTGGCCGATACCGACCCCCTCGTCCGCGAGGCCGCCGTCGGCGCCGCTGGCCACCTTCTCAGGAATCCCGACCTGCTCACCGACCCAGATCCGGCGATCCGCGCCTGCGCCGCCCTCGCCCCGCCGATGACCCGCGCCCCACGGCCATCCTTCTGGATGCTTTGTCGGACCCGCATGCCGCGGACTACTGGTTCGACCCCGAAGTCCTTCGATGTGGGCCACCGCTGTTCAGCCCCTGAGTCGACAGCCGCGGCCGCGCCGTGGTGAGGAGCGGCATCGGAGGCTCCAGAAGGCGCGGAAGCCGCTGGCCGTCAGGCCGGACGGCTTATCGGCAGCCGCCGTTCCGGCGGACGATGTCGGCGTTGAGGGTGGTGGCGAAGGCACACCAGGCCGCATAGGGGATCAGGGCCGCCGCGGCGGTCCGGTCGACGCGGACGGTCACCCGCAGGAGGCCCAGAGTGCTCAGAGTAAGGAGGGCGGTGCCGGCGAGACCGGCCCGGGGGCTCCTGGCGGCAAAGAACAGCCGGCTCCAGGACGCGTTCAGGGCCAGGTTTGCAGCCAGTGCCCCGACCAGCCGACGGCGCTCGCCGCCACCCGCCCGGTTCGCGGCGTGCCCGGCGGCGAAGGCGATGCTCCCGTACAAGGGGGTCCATACTGCACCGAACGCCCACGAGGGTGGCTGCCATGGTGGTTTGGACAAGGTTTCGTACCAGGCGCTGTGGGGATCCACGGCTCGCGCGCCGGTCACCGCCGTAGTCGTCACCGCGGCCGCAGCCAGCGCGTAAGCGGGCCAGCGGCGCTTCGTCTCACGGCGCCTGGAAGGTGCCAGAACTCGCATGACGGATATATGCCCCGCGGCGTGCGCGGTGAGACCCGACCCGATTCTTCGCCGTCCGTCCGGGCGAGGGGAAGTCTGGTGTCGCTGCCCGCGCATCCGCCCGACCCTGACCCGCGGGACCCCACGACGGCCCTGTCGAGATCGCGCTACCGTTGCTTCGGGGGGAGTCTTCGGGCGATGTGAAGAAGGCGGTGATCCAGTTGATGGACAACCTGCCTTGCCATGCGGCAGGTCTCCCGTGCGCCGCTGCCGTGGCCGACGACAGCGTGAGCCGGCGGTGACCAGCGGCGGCCGCGAGACACCCCGGCGCAAGCAGGCGCCGGGTCTTTCGCTCCTTCGTTCGCCTGCTGCGTCGCGCCGACAGGAGGAGCCGCGTGCCACGCCGGCGACACCAGGACTGCCGACCGGCGTGTCCGCGAGGTTGCTGGATCTAGTGGATCAGGCCGTCGTAGTCTGCGACGCGGCCGGGTTGCCGAGCTGGTGCAACGTCCAGGCGAAACGACTCTTCCCTCAGCTGCGCATCGGTGAGCCGCTCCACGGGCCGCTGTCGCGTGCCATGGCCGAGGGCGCGGACTGCTTCGAGACGGTCTCCGACGGGCGCCGGTTGTCAGGGCACCGGGTGGTGCTGCGGGGCCACGGGACTCCAGCCGGTCACTGCGTGTGGTTGGTGCGCGACGACAGCGCGGTCCATGAGCGCCAGAACGAGATGATGGCCGAGCGGGCCCGCTCCGCCTTCCTGGCGGAGGCGGGGAAGCAGCTCGCGGCCTCCCTCCACCACGGCCGTACGGTGCGTGCGGTGGTGCGGGTGGCGGTCCCCGCCCTGGCGGACACGGCCATCCTGTTCCTGCCGGTCCGGGGACGTTGCGTGGCCTGGCACCTCTACGGGCCGGACGAGTGCGCCGGCCAGTTGCCGGCAGCGGCGTTGGACCAGGCTCCGTCAGTGGCCCACGCCCTGAGAGGATTGGTGGAACAGCCCGTACTGTGCGACTGGCAGGAAGTGGCGCGGCTGGGCGGAGCGCTGCCGCAGGATCCGAATCCGGCTGGTCAGGCCTTGGTGGTCACGCTCCCCGGGCCCGGGATGCCGGCCGGCGTACTGGTGCTGGCGCACGGGCCGCAGCGGACGGGCTTCGGCGCGGCGGACGTCGAGCTGGCGCGGGAGTTCGCCGCGCGTGCGAGCCTCGCGCTGGAGGCTGCGACTTTCTATGCCGAGCAGGTGCACACCGCTGCCGTGCTGCAGGACGGGCTGGAACCCGACCCGCTTCCGCACGTGGCGGGGGTCCACCTCGGGGCTGCGTACCGGCCCGCCCGCGAAACATTGCGGCTCGGCGGCGACTTCTACCAGGTCCGGGCGGACGCCGAGGGCGGTGTTGGGTTCTTTTTCGGCGACGTCTGCGGCAAGGGAGTCGAGGCGGCGGTGTTCGCCGGACGGGTGCGGCAGAGCCTCCGATCGCTGGCTCTGGTGGAATCCCGGCCCGTGAGGATGCTGCAGCTGCTCAATGAGGCGCTTTGGGAGGGAGATCCCACTCCCTTCACGACACTGGTGACGGGGTCCGTCGGCTTGGCGCGAGACGGCGCGCTGGACGTCGTGCTTGCAGGTGGCGGGCATTTGCCACCACTGGTGCTGCGCAAGGACGGCAGGGTGGACGAGGTGCACATCGGTGGGACGCTGGTCGGCGCCCTGCCCGACCCGGACTTCCACCAGACGGAGATCCGGCTGGCAGCCGGCGAACTGTTGCTGTTGTACAGCGACGGTGTGACCGAGGCGCGCGGTGGGCCGACGGAGCAGGAGATGTACGGCGAACGGCGGTTGATGCGCGACCTGGCCGCCTGCCTCGGCATGCCGGCCGGCGCGGTCGCCGAGCGGATCGACCTGCGCACCGGGCAGTGGCTGGCCGGAGCCGACCACGACGACCTCGCCGTTCTCGCCGTGCAGGCCCCCGCCCTTGCGCCGTCAGCGGACGTGGAGCAGCCGCGGTGACCGCCGAGCGCTCCGACGCCATCGAGAGTGTTCGCACGGCCTTCGACGACCACCTGGCCCGAGCGGACGAGACGGCCGCCGTGGCGCTCGTCCTGGACCTTCTCGCCCGCGGCGTCAGCGCCGAGGACGTGCTGCTCGACCTGATCGCACCCGCCCAGGCAGCGGTCGGCGAGCGCTGGGTGGCCAACGAGTGGAGTGTGGCCCAGGAACACGCGGCCACCCATGTCAGCAACCGGGCCGTCGCCGCACTCGCCGCCGTGACCGTGGTCCCCGACCCTCCTCTCGGGAGCGTGGCGGTGGCCTGTCCGGACGGCGAATGGCACACCCTGCCCGCCCATATTGTTGCGGAGGTGCTACGGCTGCGCGGCTTCGCGGTACGGTTCCTCGGTGCCGGTGTACCCACCGCACACCTGATCTCGTATCTGCATCAGAACGGCTCTGATCTGATCGCCCTGTCGTGCATGCTGGCGGTGCGCCTGCCCCGGATGTACCGCACGATCGAGGCGTGCCGACTGGCGCGCGTACCGGTCCTGGCCGGTGGGGCCGGCTTCGGGCCGGACGGCATCTGGGCTCGTACGCTGGGTGCCGACCTGTACGCGCGCACCGCGGTGGACGCCGCTGACCTGCTGGCGGAGCAGTGGCCGCCGCCGCTGACCGGGGCGCCCGCACTGGACCACCTGGCTGACGGGGAGTACGCCCAACTCGTCAGCCGCCGCGGTGATCTTCTGCGGCACCTGGTCGACCACCTGCACCGATGCTTCCCGCCGATGCGGCGATGTGCCGACGAGCGGCATGAGGCCGCTGTCGAGGACCTGGGTCTCCTGGTGGACTTCCTCGCCGCCGGTGTCTTCGTCGACGACCCGCGCGTCTTCACGGACTTCCTGGTCTTCCTCGCCGATGTGCTGGCCCCCCGCGGGGTACCGCCGGCCGGCCTGGACCTGGTGGTTCGGGCCCTCTGCGAGCCGTTGAGCGATCTTCCCCGCACCCTGACCCACCTGGCAGCGGGTCGAGGACGACTGGAGCGGGCCGGACACACCTGGACGGACGCCTGAGCCCTGCGGCAGGTCACCGGAGACGCACGCTGGTGGCGGCCCGGGTTCCGGCTTCGGAGACATCCGGAGTCGGCCCTCGGTCGTGTTCGGGGGACGGGGCGGCGGTCGGTCACCGGAACCTCCCGGTGCCGCCCGAACCGCGTATCTCCTGGGTCCGAGGGGTAGGGGACGGACGTGAGGGGACCGGGGGAAGAGGGGCTGGACGCGGCGCGGGTCGCCGAGGTGCTGGTGGAGGGGAACCCGGGACGCCGGGGGTCCGGATACCGGGTCGGGGACGGATGGGTGCTGACGGCCGCTCATGTGGTCGCGGGAGCCGCGTCCGTGCGGGTACGGTTCGACGCGGACCGGCCGGGGGAGTGGGACTCCCCCGCACGGGTCGCGCTGGAGGCCGAGGCCGCCGATGTCGCGCTCCTGGAGATCGAGCGTGTACCGGCGGGCCGTACCGGCATCGCGCCGCCGCGCTATGCCGCCGCGCCCGACGCGGACGTGGTACTGACCTTCAGCGCGATGGGATTCCCGCGGTTCAAGCTGCGCGCGGACGGGGACGCGCCGGGCCGGTACCGGGACTCCTGCCATGTCACCGGCACCGTCTCGGTCCTGTCCAACCTGCGCGAGGGGACCCTGGAACTGGCCGTCGCCGCACCACCCGCCGACACCGAGCCGCACCGCTCCCCCTGGGAGGGCATGTCGGGCGCGGCCGTATGGTGCGGAGGCGCGGTGATCGGCATGGTGAGCGCGCACCACCGGTCCGACGGCCTCGGCAGGCTCGCGGCGCGGCGGGTGGAGCGGTGGTACGAGTCGTTCACGGCCGCCGAGGCGGAGCGGTTCCAGCGGTACGCCGGTCTGCCGCCGCGCGCCGCGCTCGGCCTCGCCGACGGCGCCGAGGGGCGCCGCCCGGTGACCGGTCTCGCCGGGCTGCCGTCCGACCTGCCGCTGCGCGAACTCAGCGAACTGGTCGACGCGTTGACCGCCGTACCCGCTCTGCGCAGCGGGAACGGCATGGCCCTCGTGCTGGACAGCATCAGCGACCGGGTGGCGGCCAACAGTCCCCGTGATCCCCGGCTGCGGATGGACGTCTACGGCATCGTGCGCACCTGTCTGCGCTATCCGGGCACACTCGACCAACTCCTCGAAGCCGTGCGATTGTTGGAGGGTCCCTCGGCCGAAGTGGACCGAATGGACGGCGCGGCGGCCCGGCTCGCCCGGTACCGCGGCTGACTCGTTCTCGCGGGGCCGACGGATTACGGGGTTTCGACTTGTGCGGCGCTGGGTCATCATGGTTGAGGCACATCGCTGACTCATGGGTACGGGAGGGGACTTGGCAGCCGTGGAGCATCCGATGCCTGCCGTAGAGTCCGGTCTCGTCGATCTCTCCGGTGTCTCCCTCGAAGTACTGCGCTCCATGGACGGCGCCACGTTCACGGAGTCCCTGGAGCAGCTGCTGCACCACATCGACGGTCCGCAGGCCATCACGGTTTCGTACAACCCGTCCCGCTTCGACTGAGTGACGAGGTGATCAGCAGGGTGCTGTGGGGGACACGTGGCCGTTGACGCCACGAAGACGGGGGAGCATCCGCCGTACCACCGGCTCTCGGCAGCCGGCCTCAGGGATCTCGCACACGGCGAGGGCGACGGCGCGGTCATGGCGGAACTGCTGCGCGCGGAGCGCAGCCGCCGGCTCCTGCTGCTGCGGGCGCTGCGCAACGGAGCCTCCCCGGACGATACCGGCCCAGACGGCACGGACGCCTTCGCCCAGGGCTGGGACCTGCTGGAACGCGCCCAGCGACACGCTCCCGAGGTGTGCGAGGACCTGCTGATGTCGCCGAACACCGGCATGTGGGTGTCGCTCGCCGTGCGCCGGATCAGGGGGCGGGTCTACGAGGACGCGCCGCACTGGGTGGTCATGGGACATCTCGCCGCCCTCGCCGCCGCCGCGGCGGTACGGGCCGGGCTGGAGTTCGAGATCACCGTCCCCGTGCGCCGCGGCCTGGTGCCGCTGCCCACGCTGGGCTGCGCGGTCCTGGCGGACCCCGAGCCCTGGGGTACCGCCCGGGTCACGGGGCGCGACGGCCGGGTGCGCGTCACGGGTGCGGGTGGTGTCGTGGAGGTCCCCACCGACCCGGACCGGCGCGCGCGGGACTGGATACCGGTGCGCAGGACGACGCTGGGGACCGGAGGACGGACGAAGTCCCTGGTGCTGGAGGACCTGGACCCCTACCGGACGTTCCCCCAGCCGAGCGACCCCAGTCCGCTGGCCCCTGAGGAGGCGGCGTACTGGGAGTCGACGCTCGCCGAGGCCTGGGAGGTGCTGTTCCGCGACGATCCGGCGAACGCCGAGGCGATGCGCCAGGGCCTGATGTCGGTGGCGCCGACCCCTGCGAGAGAAAGGTTTCGGCCGCATAGCAGCACGGCCGGCGACGCCTTCGGCGGGGTCAGTGCGTCCCGGCCGGACGATGTCGCCCAGCTCGCCGCGACCCTCGTGCACGAGTTCCAGCACACCAAGCTGGGCGGGCTGATGCACCTGGGGCCGCTGACCGAGGCGACGACGGACCCCGAGGCGCCCGGAACCCTGCTCTACGCCCCCTGGCGGGACGACCCCCGCCCGCTCGGCGGACTGCTCCAGGGCATCTACGCCTTCCTCGGCGTGACCCGCTTCTGGCGCGCCCATCGGCACACCGCCGACCCGGCCCACGCCCCCCTGGCCCACTTCGAGTTCGCTCTCTGGCGCACGCAGGTGTGGGCCACGCTGAACGCCGTCCGCGGACACGAACGGCTCACCCCGCTCGGGCGGTACGTGGTCGAGTGCCTGACCGAGCGCTGCGCCGCGTGGATGACCGACGAGGTCCCCGTGACGCCGCTGCGCCTGGCCGAGGAGGCCGCGGCCGACCACCACGCCCGCTGGCGCGCCCACCACCTGAGCCCACCCGCGAGGGCGGTCGAGGAAGCGGTCCGCGCCTGGCGACAGGACGCCCCCCGGCCGCCGTCGGCCCTCGCCGCGGCACCCCTCCTGGTACCCGACACCGAGGTCCGCTTCTCGGACAGCACGGCCGTCCTGGCCCGGTACCACCTCAGCGACCCCGAGGGAGCCTGGCGGTGCCCCGGCGGCGTCGACGGCGCCGAAGCCGCCGAGGTGCGGCTGCTGCGTGGCGAACACGCCGCGGCCCGCGCCGCGTTCGCCGCCCGGTTGTCGGCCAAGGGGGCACCGGCCGCCGCCTGGGCCGGTCTCGGCCGCGCCCTCGCGGCCGACCCGGCCCAGCGGACCGCCGCCCAGCTGCTCCGCCACCATCCGGAGCGCGCCCGCGCCGTACAGGACGCGCTTGAGGTGACGACCGGCCGTGGGGCGGACCCGGTACGGCTGGCGGCCTGGCTCGGGACGTGACACAGGGGACCGGACGGCCCCGCGACACGGCCGTGCGGGGGCCCGCCGAGCGGCGGCGCCCCCACCCCTGTCACAGCGGCAGCGGATCGATGTCGCAGTTGGCCCGGCCCTGCTCCCTGAACTGCACCGTCGCCGGGTGCCGCGTCCCCGAGTCAGCCTGGAGGCGTGGGGCGTCCAGGACGCGCTCCATGCGCATCAGGGTGTCCTCACGGAGCGCCGCGCACTCGGCCTCGGCGCCGGTCGCGAGGAGGTCGAGGGACAGGTTGGCGGCGCAGGCCAGCGTGGTGGGATGGTCCTCGCCGAAGGTCTCCCGGCACAGGGCCAGCGTGTCCTCGCCGCGGTGGCGCGCGTCCTCGTGGTGGCCCAGGGCGGCCAGATCGCTGGCCAGGTTGATGGCGCAGACGAGGGCCAGGGGATGCCCGGCGCCGAGCCGGTCGGTGAGCGAGCCGAGCGCCGCCTCGTCCAGCCGCCGCGCCTCCTCGGGCCGGCCGAGCAGTCGCAGGGTGACGGCGAGGTCGATGTCCGCCGACAGGACGTGCGGGTGGTGCGGGTCGTAGATCTGCCGGTAGCCCTCGCATGCCTTGACGCCCCGGGTCCGGGCCGCCTGGAGGTCGCCGTTCTGCCGCAGCGCGATCGACAGGGCCAACGCGGAGGCCAGCGACTGCGGGTGGGTCTCGCCGTAGCGTCGGGTGAACTGGGCGTGCGCCTCGGTGGCCAGGTCCAGCGACCGCGCGTGGTCGCCCGCCTTGCGGGAGGACTCGCTGAGCTGGCGCTTGGCCTCGATCGTGGAGGGGTTGCCCTGGCCGAACACGTCCCGGAAGGCGCTCAGCACGGACTCTTGCAGGCTGCGCGCGCCCACGTAGTCGCCGGTCTCGCGCACATCGATGGCGACATGGTTCTCGGAGTGCAGGGTCCGCCGGTCCTCGCGGCCGAACAGCCGCAGTTTCAGGCTCAGGGTCCGCCGGTCGAGTTCCAGCGCCCCCTGGAAGTCACCGACCAGACGCAGGCTCACACAGAGGTTGTGCGCGATGTTCAGGGTGGTCGGGTCGTCCTCGCCGAAGGCCCGGTGCGCCCGGTCGTACGCGATCCGGTCCAGCTCGGCGCCGGTGGCGAACCTGCCCTCCACACGCCGTACCGCCGCCTCCAGCTGAAGCGCGTCCAGCGCGTCCTCGCGGGTGTCCTCGCCGTCCGCCGGGGCGGTGCGCTCGTACACCTCCCGCAAGTGGCTGACCAGCCGCGCCGCGTCGTCGAACCGGCCCACCACCCAGTACATGAAGCAGAGCCACTGCCCCATCAGGAGGGTCTGCTGGTCCTCCTCGCCGAAGATCTCCAGCCAGGACTTCCAGGCCTGCTCGGAGAAGTCGAGCGAGACGTCGTGGTCGCCCCACCGGTAGAGGTACTCGGCGACGTTCCGGACCAGCTGGCGCACCCAGGGCTGGTCGGACCTGATCGCCCCGGACGCGATGACATGGCTGTACAGCTCCGCATAGCGGGGCCAGCTCGTCGGTTCCTCGGGGGACTTGGGGTCCGCGGCAGCGAGCAGGGTGTGCGCCCCGTGCCGCATCCGGGCCTGCTCCTCGGGCGACATACGGTTGTTGAGGACCAGCTGGACCAGGCGGTGCATCTCGATGGAGTTCGTCCGGTGGTCGATACGCGCCAGCGAGTACCGGTTGACCTCTCTTATCGCGCGGGCGAGCCGGATCGGGTCGTTCAGCGCGGCGTCCAGCTCGGGGAAGATGCTGCTGTTGCCGAGGCCGGAGAAGATCGAGCGGGAGATCGGGTCGGGCGCGAAGTAGGAGCACAGCTGGAGCAGCCGCAGGGCCGCGGGGCTGCGGGTCTCCAGGTGGTCGAGGGAGACGTTCCACGCGGCGGCGACCGGGAGCTGGTAGTCCGGCGGCGGGGCCACCTCCAGCAGCTCCATGCGCTTGTTCTCGAACAGCCGCAGGTACTCGGACGCCGGCATCCCGGTCTCGGCCCGCCAGGCCGCCGCCTGTTCGAGGGCCAGCGGCAGATCGCCGAGCGCCTCGGCCAGCGCGTCGGCCTCCTCCTCGCGCAGCGGCGGCCCCGAACGGCGCAGCAGCTCCTTGCTCTCCTCGCGGGTGAACACGTCCACCTCCAGGGAGCCGCCCACCTGCCCCCAGCGCCGGTTGCGGGAGGTGACGAGGATGGTGCCGTGGCCGCCCTGCGGGAAGTAGTGGCGCACCTGCTCGGGGTTGTCGGCGTTGTCGAAGATCAGCAGCCAGCGCGAGTACGGCCGGCCCTCGCGCAGCGCCTCGCGGACGGCGGGGCCCGCGATGTTGGCCTCGGTGGTGGTCACCAGGCCCAGCCGCTGGGCCAGTTCCACCAGGGCCTGGCCGATCTGACCGGGCCGCTCGGAGGGGATCCACCACACGATGTCGTACTCGGACTGGTGCCGGTAGGCGTACTCGATCGCCAGCTGGGTCTTGCCGACGCCGCCCATCCCGTGGATCGCCTCCGGGAGCACCGTGGTGGTGCCCTCCCGCAGCCGCTGGTCGAGCAGCTCCAGCAGTCCGCTGCGCCCGGTGAAGTTGGGGTTGCGCGGCGGCAGGTTCCCCCAGACGCGCGGCTGTGTGGTGCGCTCTCCCTCCACGGTTTCCTGAGGCGGTGTCGGCATCGATGTGGCTCCTTCGGAAACGGTCCGGGATTCCGGCTCGGCGGCGGGTCCGTCCGCATCGGAGGCCGAGGCGGTCGGCGCGGATCCCGTGGATGTGCGTCGCAACTTTTCCAGGGTGAACTTTTCCAGGCTGACTGCGTAGCGCCGATCGTGCCAGCTCAGCACCTTGGCCAACATCGCGGCGCGCTGGTCGTACCGCCCGGACAGGGCGCGCAGCGCGGTCAGTTCCACCCGGAAGAAGGTGATGTTGCGGCTGGTGACGCTGGGCATCGCCAGCGTGTCCAGCGGTTCGTCGGGAGAGGGCAGCAGGGAACGGGTCGCCTCGTCCCCGGCCAATAACCCCCGGACGTCGTACAGCACCCGCGCGGTCGCGCTGCGGCGCCCCAGCGCCAGCAGCTCCTCGCGGACATCGGGCGCGAAGTCGAACACCACGTCCGTCGGCCCGTCACCCCGCGCCGGTACGGGCCGTACCAGACCGCTCATCAACAGCTCGGAGACATGCACCGGGGCCGCGTCCGGGGTGGCCGCGACGAGCGCCCGGATGACGGGCAGGCTCAGCGGCGCGGCGGCCAGCCGGGTCGCCAGCGTGAACGCCGTGGGGCTCGCCGCCGCCCGGAAATCGGAGACGCGTTCGGCCGCGGGCACCGGGCTGTACGGGTCGGGCACGTCCTGCGCCCAGGGCAGCGCACGCGCCGCGTCCGGCCTGCTCTTCCACTCCCGTGCCTGTACGGCGGACAGATCCAGCCATTGCGGCTCGGCTCCGGACACCAGCCGGATCAGCGCGGCCGCCCACCGCTCGGACAGGGCCAGCACGGGTACGACGACGGGGGCGGCCGCCTCCGCCTCGGCGCCGGCCTCCCCGGCGTCCTCCGTACCGGCCGGCGCCTCCCGCTCCGCCCAGCTCCAGGCGCTGTTGGCCGTCCACGGGCGCGGGGCGCGGATGCGCATCCGGTACACATCGAGCCCGGTGCGGAACCACAGATGCGGGGGCAGCAGATGCACCACCGCGACCGGGTACGCGCGCCCCCATGCGCGCAGCAGCGGATGCACGGTGCCCAGGCGCCAACCGGTGGCGATGCCGTCGGTCAGCACCAGTACCACCCGGCGCACACCCGCGGTCGTGCCGAGCGGCTCCTCGGCGCGCACCTGCGCCGGAGTCGTCTCGTCGGTCCCCAGCAGCCGTACCACCCGCACCCGGGTGAACTGTCCCGCCCGCTCCAGCTCGTCGACGAGATCGCCCCCGACGGGGCCGTCCCACACCCGCATCGTGGGATGCGCGTCGACGACGAGCACCGCCTCCACGGGGTGCCGCCCGGCCGACCGGCCGAGCCGGCTCAGCACACGGGCGGCCTCCTGGCGGGCCCGCTCGGCCTTCGCCGGTCGCTGTTCGTCGTCATCGTGCATGAGTGCTCTCAAGGCGCCGTAGTGACGGTGAGAGGGCGGTGGAGTCCCGCAGACTCCAGGCATGCGTGACATCCACGAACCAAGCCTCGCAGCGCGACCACCCCCGAAGCAAGGACGCACGGAAGCACGCGGGCGGTGTACGCCGCAGCACGGCGGAAGCAGGGTGGCGGATTCGGAACGGACGCGGGCCGGTGGAATCACGCCGGTGCATGTCGGGCACCCCCACTCACCTTTCGGGGACGGTCGGTGGACACACGGATCCGGCCGGCCGCCTCACGGCTTCACCGGCGCGAGTGCGGGACCCGGCGGCTCCGGCTTGCGCTCCGGATCGTCGAGCAGGATCGCCAGATGGCGCCCCACATGGTTGTCCCACCCCTCCGGTCCCATGGCCAGTGCCTCCTTGCGCCAACGTCCGGTCCGCTCCAGCAGCCCGGCGAGCCCCCGGTCCTGCACGATCTCGGCCACCGCCTCCTTGAAGGCGGGATCCGCGCAGTCGCCGCGGTGCCAGATCATGGCCGGAACACCCGCCCTCAGCCCCGCCAGATACTCCTGGCGGCTGGTGGCCGAGTCCGTGCCCGGCGGCTCGCTGAGCACCAGACAGACGGCCTGCTCGTCCTCCTTCAGCTCCCGCTCCAGATGGAAGTGCGAGTTGCCGGGACGGTTCCAGTACGAGTGCGTCTCCGCCGGACGCTCCTTGAACTGGCGCCACTTGTTGTGCCAGGGGCGGTGCCACGCGGCCTTGCGCAGACGTTCGAAACTGCGGACGAGGACCGTGTAGTCCATCACCAGGGGGGTGGGCGAGTCGGAGGCCGCCTCCTTGTGCCACCACTCGACGGGTTCCCCCAGCAGCTCCCACGGGAGGATGAATTCCAGTACGACGGGTTGCCGCAGATCCGACCAGCGTGCCTCGGTCTGCTCGATGAGCGTGTCCACCTCGGCAGGCAGGTCGTCGCGGTGCAGATGCAGTATCTCGCCCGGCACCGGGTGCCAGCTGTCGGCGTCCGACTGGCGCCAGTGCGAGAGGTAGTACCGGTCGGGATCGACGCCGTCCGGCTCGAACTGGATCATCAGATAGGCGGGCATCAACGAGGCCGGCTGATCGGTGAGGCTGTCGCGCTGCCACTCCGCCATCTGGTCCTCGAAGCCCCACGTGCGGGCCTGCCGGCGGTTCCAGCGGCGCAGCCGCTCGGCGGCCTCCCGCAGTCCGTCCTCGACCAGCTGGTCGGCGGCCAGGGACAGGAACGCCATGCTCACGGGCAGCTCCCGCGCCGCCGAGTTGCCGCCGGCCAGGCGTAAGAACACCGCCCAGCCCGAGTCGCACCAGGCGGGCAGCTCCTGGGTGCGCGAGCGGCTGGCCCGGCGCGCCATCGCGGCCAGCGTGGCCGCGGAGCGCAGTTCCATCAGGTCGGGGCGCAGCGGGTGCAGATCGGCGCCGTCGAAGAAGTCGACCGCCTCCCACTCGTCCACCAGGCGGTGCAGCGCCAGCACGGTGACGGACTGCTCCTCCACATAGCCGAGGCAGCGCACCAGACAGGGCAGCCCGTCGGGGATGCGCGCGCAGACCTCCACGAGTTGCAGCAGATACGGGCGCAGCGCTCTGTTCTGCAACGGCTCGACGGACGTGCCCAGTTCCTGGCTCAGCATGGTCACCAGCAGCTCGGCACTGGTCGGGTGCCGCAGGGTGGCCGATTCCTGGAGCACGTCGACGACTTTGGCCACCAACTCGTTGCGTACCCGCGCGGGGTTCCGCCCTTCCACCCCCGTGACCTCCGATCGCCACCTGCCGCCGTCCGTTCCCACTGACGGTGCCGCCCAGCGTACGGCCACCCGTCCCCCCACGTCAGGGTGTTGGGACAGTGCGGCGGCCGTACCGCCCCGGCGCCTTTGTCAGCGTTCTCCCTCTTCTTCCTCCCCCGAGACCAGCACCTTCACGTGCGTCCCGTCCGGAGCGACCAGCTTCGGGTGCAGGGTGAGGCGGACGCGATGGGTACGCGAGGACTCCAACCGGCCCTCGGCACCGGCCTCGACCACCCAGAACCGCACCTTGCCGTTGGCGCCGCCCTTGCGGCTCACCACGACATCCGCCTCGACCTCGACGGGCCCGAGCTCGAACCGCACGACACCGGACGGGCCCCGGGTCAGGGCGTCGTTCAGCTCCTGGCCCAACTCACTGATCATTTCAGCCAGTTCGATCACATGTCGATCCTATCGGGGGAGGGCGGTCCGACGCAGGGTGAAAGGGCGTCAGTTCGCCGAGACCCCTGGTTTCGATCCGAGCGGAGCCGGTGCCGCTCCCCGTCGCTCACCGGGAGGCGTCGCCGGTGCCGCACGCGGTTCGAACGCAGGGCCATACGGGTGATGCCGCGTCACCTCCTCTTGATTCACGGTCACCCTGCTGGCGTACTGCAAGTACCAACCAGTTGGGCCGCCCGTCCCTCCGCTGGGGAGCGAGGCAGCCGACTGGGACCGTACGGCCCCAGCTCGCGACGTCGTGACGGGCACCCTGGTGGGGAGACGGATCCTTCAGCTGACGCCTCGGTACTCCTGGCGCCGGCTTGTGCCGCGGCTCAAGGACCCGCTGAGAAGAGGAACGCAGTATGGCCAGCATCACCGCAGTCAACACGGCTACCGACGGCAACCGGGGCTCGACCGGGGACGCTCTGACGATCACCGGCAGTGGCTTCACCGCGGTCGGCTCCACCGTGAGGGTGAACTTCGCCGCCACGTCGGAGACGATCGTGGTCAACGGCACCGTCGCCACCGCCACCACGGTCACCACCACCGTCCCGACCCTGGCCGGCGCCGGCGTGTACAGGGTCTCGGTGACCATCCCGAGCACCAACTCAAGCACCAACAGCCTGACTTTCTACGACATCGCCGCCCCGGTGTGCGATTCGCTGAGCGTCACCACCGGGATCGTCACCCCCACGACGCCGACGAACATCACCGGGACCGGCTTCGCGGGAGCGACGGCGACGGACGTCAGCTTCGGCACCGGCAACCCGGGCACGACGGGCTTCTCCGTGACGGGGGACACCCTGATCACCTGCATCCCCCCGACCGGAGGCACCTTCGCGACGGCCACCGAGACGGTGGACGTCACCGTCACCAACCTCGGCGGCACCAGCCCCGTGACCAGCAACGCCCAGTTCACCTACTACAACCCTCCCGCCCCGACACTCGCGAACCCCGCCACGAGTGCGGCCGTCGACCTGCCCCGCTCGGTCGATGTGACCGGCAACTTCCTGGGCGAGGCCAGCGGCGTGGCGTTCTTCCTCACGGGCACCACCACCGGCGGGACGCCCGGCACCGACCTCGTGCCCATCGGCGACGGAGAGATCCTGATCACTGCGCCCGCCCTCGCCGCGGGAACCTACTGGATCGCGGTCACCACTCCGGGAGGTACGAACGTGGAGGCCGGGTCCGCCACGCTCACTGTCACCTGACCGCGACTTCCCACACTCCCCAGATGGTTCTCCGGTACGTCACCTCTACAGGGCCGTACCGGTCACGTGCCCCGGCTCCGGCCGGGGCGCACCGCAGTCGGCACACACGAAAGGGCCCTCCATGGCTCCGGTGATCAGCGCCCTCAATTCCGACCAGGGTCCTACCACGGGCGGGAATCCGGTCACCATCACCGGCACGGCTCTCACGGGCGCGACGTCGGTGCGGTTCGGGACGACGTGGGCGTCCTTCAGCGTCGTGAGCAGCACGCAGATCACCGCCATCGCGCCGCCGGGGACACGGCCGGTCACGGTCACGGTGTCGACACCGGGGGGCACCAGCAACGGCCTCGTCTACACGTACGTCTCCACTCCCGCCCCTCACATCACGGCCCTCGCTCCCGTTCAGGGTTCCACGGCGGGTGGGAACGCGGTGGTCGTCTCGGGCTCCTCGTTCACCGGTGCGACGAGGGTCTCGTTCGGTGGTGCGGCGGCTGTCTACAGGGTGGACAGTGATGGTCAGATCACCGTCACCGCGCCGCAACACGCGGCGGGTCCGGTCGACGTCACCGTGACCACTCCGAGGGGCAGCAGCAACGCGGTCGGCTATACGTACGTTTCCGTTCCTGCTCCTCACATCACGGGTCTTGTTCCTGTTGAGGGTCCGATTGCGGGTGGGAACGCGGTGGTTGTCTCGGGCTCCTCGTTCACCGGTGCGACGAGGGTCTCGTTCGGTGGTGCGGCGGCTGTCTACAGGGTGGACAGTGATGGTCAGATCACCGTCACCGCGCCGCAACACGCGGCGGGTCCGGTCGACGTCACCGTGACCACTCCGAGGGGCAGCAGCAACGCGGTCGGCTATACGTACGTTTCCGTTCCTGCTCCTCACATCACGGGTCTTGTTCCTGTTGAGGGTCCGACTGCGGGTGGGAACGCGGTGGTTGTCTCGGGTTCGGCGTTCAGTGGTGCGACGTTGGTT
>NZ_JBSFLI010000023.1:38645-124331 GCF_053598955.1 Streptomyces sp. NPDC001056
CTCGTTCGGTGGTGTGGCGGCTGTGTTCACGGTGGATGGTGATGGTCAGATCACTGCTGTGGCGCCGCAGCATGCGGCGGGGTTGGTCGATGTCACGGTGACCACTGCGAACGGTGTCAGTAACGCGGTCGGGTATACGTATGTTTCCGTTCCTGCTCCTCACATTACGGGTCTTGTTCCTGTTGAGGGTCCGATTGCGGGTGGGAACGCGGTGGTTGTCTCGGGTTCGGCGTTCAGTGGTGCGACGTTGGTTTCGTTCGGTGGTGTGGCGGCTGTGTTCACGGTGGATGGTGATGGTCAGATCACTGCTGTGGCGCCGCAGCATGCGGCGGGGTTGGTCGATGTCACGGTGACCACCGCGAACGGCGTCAGCAACGCCGTCGGCTACACGTACGTCCCCGCGCCGGTCGTCAACAGCGTCGACCCCGGCCTGGGGCCGGTGGCAGGGGGGAACACCGTCACGATCTACGGCACTGACCTGTCGCTGACCAACTCGGTCACGTTCGGCCCCGGCACCGGCACGAACATCACCGTGACCTCGGACAACGAGATCACGGTCACTGCTCCCCCGGGGACCGGAACGGTCGTCGTCACCGTCACCACACCGGGTGGCAGCAGCCCGTCCGACCAGGGCAACCCCTACTACATCTATGTTCCGGTCCCGCATATCACCAGCATCGCCCCCGACCACGGACCGACCTCCGGGGGAACCGGTGTCCTCATCTCCGGGAGCGGTCTCACCTTCATCGACGACGTCTCCTTCGGGGCCGGCCCGGCGGCCTCCTTCGCCCCGATCTCCGACGACGAGGTCGTCGCCACCTCTCCGGCCGGACCGGCGGGGACCCTCACCGTCACCGTGCACTCACCGGGCGGGACCAGCAACGGCCTCTCCTTCACGTACGAGCCCTGAAGCGCTCCCCCGCGTAACCGGACCGAGCAGGCAGCACCGCCGCCCCGCCCGGCCTCGCCGCGGTGGTGGTCCTCGTACGACAAGACATCAACAGCCGAGCCCGCGGAGGACAGCGTTCGTGGCATATACCGGCCGAAAGATTGACAAGCCATAACTCACGGGTTTTTCCCGCCGTTTACTTCCGTGCGGGCGAGTGCCCGCGATCAAGTCTGGAAGGCAGGGAACCTATGAAACGGGTTACCCGAAACGGTGTGATCGCCCTCGCGGCCGCCTCGGGCGCGATCGCTGTGGCGGGGCCGGTGTACGCCGACTCCACGGCGGACGGCGCCGCGGTCGGCTCACCGGGGCTGATCTCCGGCAACGGGATCCAGCTCCCCGTACACGTCCCGGTGAACGTGTGCGGGGACACCGTGGACGTGGTGGGGTTGCTCAACCCCGCGATGGGCAACAGCTGCGCCAACACGGGCGGCGGCACCACCACCGAGGGCGGCGCCGCGAACGGGGGCGGGGCCACGGCCGCCTCGGCGGAGAAGGGCTCGCCGGGCGCCGTGTCCGGCAACGGCATCCAGCTGCCGGTCGACCTGCCGGTCAACATCAGCGGCGACAGCGTCAACGTGGTGGGCATCCTCAACCCCGTCTTCGGCAACCACTCCGAGAACACGTCGAGTACCCACGCCACGCAGCCCGTGACACCCCCGCGGAGCACCCCGCCGCGCGCCGAGCACCCGGCCCAGCCGCAGGTGCCGCCCGCGCGCTCGGCGCCGGAGCCGTCCGCGGCCGTCCACCAGCCGACGGGCACCCTCGCCCACACCGGCTCCGACGGCACGCTCACGGCCGCCTTCGCCGGCGCGGCCTCGCTGGCCGGCGGCGCGGCTCTGTACCGGCGCTTCCGCGCGGGCGCGACGCGCTGACCGCAGCGGCCGCGACAGCGGGCAGGCCCCGTGGGACACGTCCCACGGGGCCTGCCCCGTCATCGGTCGTGGCGACCCGTCACCTGCTGTCCCGCCGCGACACCGCCAAGAACGCCACGAACGCGACGATCGCCACGGTCCACGACAGGGTGACCGGCCCCAGCCCCCAGCCGAGGCCCCCACGCCCGGTCGGGTCGGCCATCCAGTCCGCGAGCGAGGCGCCGAGCGGGCGCGTGATGACGTACGCCGCCCAGAAGGCGGTCACCGCGCCGAGGAGGCCGCCGCGGTGGGCGAGGGCCGGGACCGCGATGGCGACCGCGAACAGGACGACCGAGCCCAGGTATCCGAGGCCGATGGTCGCGGTGAGGTCGCCCGCCGCGGTGCCCAGGGCGAAGGTGGCGAGCACGGCCGCCCAGTAGAAGGACTCGCGCCGGCGGGTGCGCACGGTGTGGATCGACAGGGTCCGCTCGCTGGCGTACCAGAGGGCGAAGACGGCGGCCAGCGCGACGAGGAAGAGCGGCGTGGACAGGGTGTACGGCACACCGAGGCCCACGTGGAGCACGTCCGCGGCCATCGTGCCGAACACGCTCACCATGACGATGGCCGTCCAGTAGATCCAGGCCACGTACCGGCGGACGGCGAACTGCAGCACGAGGGCGGCGACGAACGCGAGACCGCCGAGGCCGACCGCGGGAATCGGGCCCAGCACCCGCGCCAGCAGGTCCGAGGCGGTCTCGCCCATGCCGGTGGTGAGGACCTTGACGATCCAGAAGTAGACGGTGACCTCCGGCACCTTGCTCGCGCTCTCGCGTACGCGCGCGCGTATGTGCCCGTCGGGCCGGTGGTCGAGGACGTGCTCTGTGCTCATGTCCCGCACCCTCGCACGCGCGACAGACCCGCCCCCAGCCCCCTTTGCCATTGTTTTGTGGCCTCTGGCGCAGCCGTTGGCCGGCTCTTGCCGAATCCGCACGCAACCTGTGACCTACGGCGGAAAGTCCCTGGTCGGTGCGGTGCCCGGCCGGTGGCGATCAGCCGTCGGCCGAGGGCGTCCCGAAGGTGGCCGTGACGTCGCGCCCCTGGATGACCGGCGCCGAGAACGTGCCGCCCGAGATGGAGTTGTGGACGTCCCCGCTCGTGAGGGAGACCCGCCGGGCGGACTCGTCCCACCGCCGCAGCCGTTCCCCGAACTCCGCGTCGGCCGCGGCTCGCAGCGACAGCACGGCGCTCAGCGCCCGCGCGGCCGCCGCGTCGCCCGGGTCCCGGGCCAGCCTGGCCAGTTCCGCCTCTCCGGACCCGTCCGCCTCTCCCGATCCGTCGGGCACGCGCTCCCCGTCCGGCACGGCGGCACGCCGGAACGGACGCCGTACGAGCTCCCCGAGCCCTGTCCACGCCTGTCGGCCCAGCTCCCCGCCGGCCCCTCCCGCCAGAGCCGTCAGCAGCCCCACCGATACCGGATCCATGCGCGACACCCTCCCCCGTCCCGTTCGTCTGGCCCCTCCACTGTGCGGGGTGGACGCGCCGCCTTCAAGAGCACCACGGGATGCCACCCAATGGCCGGATTGTTCCCCATGCCGAATACGGCGTGCCATGTCAGGGCAGAGCTGGGTGACTGGTGAATATGACAACGGGCGGGGGAGAAACGGATGGGAGCGACGGGAGAGGCCGGCCGGGACGGCGGAGTCGGCAACAGCATCTCGAACGGCACCTTCTCGGGTCCGGTGGTCCAGGCCCGTGACGTCCACGTCCACATGCCGGGGAAGGAGTCGTTACCGGTTCCCCGGCAACTCCTCCCAGTACCCCATCATTTCACCGACCGTACGGACGAACTCTCGCAACTCGACGGCCTGCTGACCAGCGGAGGCGACGCGCAGGCCGGGCCCCCGCTGATCGTGGTCAACGGTCCGGCCGGGATCGGCAAGACCGCACTGGTCTCTCGCTGGCTGCACACCCATGAAGCGGCCTTCCCCGACGGCCAGTTGTACGCCGACCTGTACGGCCACGCGGCGGAGGGGCCCGCGGACCCGGGCGAGGTCCTCGGGCAGTTCCTGCGGGCCCTCGGCGTCGCCTCCCCACCCGTCGGACTCGCCGAACAGGCCTCGCTGTGGCGGTCGGTGACGGCCGGGCTGCGTGTCGCCGTCATGCTGGACAGCGCCTTCACCGCGGCACAGATCCGGCCGTTGCTGCCCGGTGGCTCCGGTGCCCTCGTGGTCGTGACCAGCAGACGGCGGCTGACCGGACTGCGCCTGGACGGAGCGGCGTTCTTCCGGCTGGACGCCCTCGGCCCCGCCGCCGGCCTGGAACTGCTCACGCGCGGGGTGGGCGAGGAACGTGTGGCGGGTGAACTCCCCGCGGTGGAACAGGTCGTCGAGCTGTGCGCCGGCGTTCCCCTGGCGGTGTGCCTGGCGGCGGCCCGCCTCGCCGCACGCCCCCGGCAGCCCATCGCCGCCCTGGCGGACTCCCTCGCGCCGGACGCCGACCGGCTGGCCGCACTGGAAGTGGAAGGGGAGATCACGGTGAGCAAGGCCCTGGACGCGTCGTACGCGGTGCTGGACCCGCGGGCCGCCCGTCTCTACCGCACGCTGGGCACGCTCCCCGTGCCCACCTTCGACACCCGCACGGCGGCCGCGGGCTGCGCCGAGAGCGAGCAGTGGGCGGAACGCCGGCTGGACGAACTGATCGAGGCCAACCTGGTCGAGGACATCGGCCCCGACACCTTCCGTTTCCACGATCTCGTCCGGGTCCACGCACGCGCCTGCGCCGAGGCCCACGACGGAGAGGACGACCGGGCCGAGGCACTGCGCCGCGTCGCCGAGTGGTACCTGCGGACGACCACCGCGGCCGAACAACTCATCACCCCGGCCCAGTTGACCCTCCCGAGGACCTACGCCCATCCGTCCTCGCCACCCGCTCCGTTCGCCGCCGAGAAGGGGGCGCTGGACTGGCTCGACGCCCACCGCCACCACCTCATGGCCCTGCTGCGCGCGGCCGCCGGGCGGGGCTGGCATGCCACCGCCTGGCAACTGGTCGACGCCATGTGGCCGTTGTTCCTCCGGCTGCGCTACTACGACCTGTGGGCCGAGGCCCACGCCATCGGTCTGGAGGCCGCACGCGCCGACGGGCACGCCGAGGCCGAACGCCAGATGCTCAACTCCGGAGCCATCGGCCTCTCCGCCGCTGGGCGCACCGAGGAGGCAGCCGCCTGGTACACCCGGTCCCTGGAGGCCGCCCGCGCCGCCGGTGACGTCCGCGACGAGGGGCAGGCCCAACTGGGACTCGGAACCTGCCATATGGCAGGCGGTCGGATGGACGAGGCGGTGCGGCACCTGAACCTCGCCGTGCGGATCTGGGAGGAGTGCGGCTATCGCCGGGGCGTTGCGCTCGCCGGCATCCTGCTCGGCGAGACCGCCCTGCGCCGGGAGGACGCGGTCCGGGCGGTCCCGCTCCTCGAACAGGCCCGGCGGATCCTCATCGAGGTGGCCGACCCGCACGACGCCACCCGGGCCCTGGCCTTCCTCGGCCGGGCCCATGCCCAGGGCGGGGAACACGCCCTGGGCATGGCGGAGTTGACCGAGGCACTGGAGGTGTTCCGCGCCTCGGGGGCCCTGCACTGGCAGGCCCGCACCCTGGAGATGCTGGGGCGGAGCGCACAGGAACAGGGCGACGGCGACGAGGCCCGCGCGTGCCTCGCCGAGGCGCGCTCCCTCTACGAGGTCACCAGCCCCGCCGACGCGCGCCGCCTGGGGTGAGCGCACGCGCCGGCCGCCGTCCGACCGCCCGCGGTGACCTGCCGCAGGGGCCGTACATACGCCAGTTCGGCGAGTGAGCGCCCCCGGACCAGCCACGCGTGCAGACAGGACGCCAGCAGCGGCTGGTCGGGACCGACCGCCCCGGCCACGACCCGCGGCCCGCCGCCGCTCCGTCCGCCACCGGCCGGGCCCGCCAGGGCCAGCCAGCCGCCGCCGGTCACGGGCACCGCGGCGAGCGCGCACGACGGATGGCGGTCCGCCACCCGGGTCAGCCAGTGCACCGCCGCGGCCGGGGGCCGCGGCCGCACCGCGTACAGCACGTCGGCGCAGGCGAGCCGGCGGTTCTCGGGGGCCGCCTCGGCGTTCACCGCGTAGTGTTCGTCGCCCTCCGGCAACGCCCGTGCCCCGGGCCGGACTCGACCGGCCTCGGCGATCACCTCCGCGCCCGACCCCGCCGACCCCATGCGCACCCGCAGCACCGGACCCGCCCACGGAGCGGCACCGAACGCCTCCCCGTCCGCGGGCAGCAGCCGTACCACGACCAGGCCGCTCATGCCGGCACCTCCTGCCCCGCCGTCGGCCAGGCGCTCAACGGCGACGGCGCCGGCAGCGGAGCGGTGACCGGCGCATGGGCGGGCTGCCCGAGCCCGAGGGTCCGGTACAGCAGCCGCCGCATGTTGCGGTGGAACCGCCCCGGTTCGGAGGTGATGCGCGCGCTGATCGCCGCGTACTCCTCGCGCCGATACTCGGCGGCGGCGTAGTGGAGTTGGTCGACCAGCGGGTGCACCGGGGACAGCGCCGGTGCCGTCAGGGCGAGCGCGGCGGCCGGGGAGGCGGGGTTGATGTCCTGCGCCGGTGACGACGCCAGCAGGATCGGCGCCGGGGTGAGCGTGCCGTACAGGGTGACCGACCCGTGGTCGCCGATGATCCAGTCCGCGGCGATCAGCACACTGCGCCACTCCGCCTCCGGCGGCAGCAGGCAGATGCCCAGCCGGGCGCAGCGCGTCAGCCAGGACCTGACCTGCCAGGCACCGTGTCCCGACCACACGTTCGGGTGGGCCAGGACGACGCAGCGGTAGCGCTCGCCGGGCAGTTCGGCGAGCAGCCGGGGCAGCAGCGCCTCGAACCGGCCGAAGGAGGACCGCGCGCCCCAGGTGGACGCGACGACCACCAGCTTCTCCGACTCCCGCAGCCCGAGGGCCGCGCGATAGCGGTCGCGCAGCGGCAGGCTGACGGACATCCGGTCGTACACCGGGTCCCCGACCACATGGGCGAGCGGTACCGCCTCGGGGCAGTGGCGGGCCAGCTCCGCGAGGTCGGCGTGGTGCGGCATGACCACGGCGGCGGGTAACTTCCCGCCGGGCGCGACGTCCTGCCGGCGTAGCCCGGCGACCCCCGGTCCGGTGGCCGAGGGAACGAGTTTGAGGTACGCGGCGCCGTGCGGCAGCGTGATCAGGGGCGCCGAGAGCCGCTCGACGCCCTTCGGGCCCGCCGCCACCGCCACGTCGAAGGGCAGGCGCACGGCCTCCTCCCACGGCAGCACCGCGCAGCCGAGCCGCCGCAGGAACCGCGGTACCTCGTCGCCGAAGACGTGCGGCGGCGCGGTGAACGCCACCTGGACCCGGAAGTCGTCCTCCACCAGCGACAGGATGTCGACCAGTCGTTTCGCGTAGGTGAGCGTGTGCGCGACGGCCAGGACCGTCTTGCGGCCGATCAGTGTCCGCCATTCCCTGCCGGTGGCCGACGGATCCGCCTGTGAACCCAACGCCGACATGCTGTACCCCCGTCTCTCCCGAGTGCCCCCTGCGGGCCGTTGCTCCGGATCTGCCCGGGGCGACCGGACGGAAGCCTTGCCGGTGCCTTGCAGAAACCTTGCGGGGACGGGGAGCCGGGCGCGGTCCGGTTTCGGGGCGGGTCGGCCGCCCCGGCACCGGAACCGGGTCAGTACACCAGGCCCACGTGGGCCAGTGCCTGCTTCAGCAGCGCGCCGTGGCCGCCCGGCATCTCGCTCTGGAGGGTCACCGATGCGGCCTCCTCGGGACTGAACCACACCAGGTCCAGGGCGTCCTGGCGGGGGCGGCAGTCGCCGGTGACCGGGACGACGTAGGCGAGGGACACCGCGTGCTGGCGCGGGTCGTGGTACGGGGTGATGCCCAACGTCGGGAAGTACTCGGCGACCGTGAAGGGCTGGAGCGAGGCGGGGACCCGGGGCAGGGCCACCGGTCCGAGGTCCTTCTCCAGATGGCGCAGCAGCGCGTCGCGGACCCGCTCGTGGTGCAGCACCCGCCCGGAGACCAGGGTCCGGCTGACCGTACCGTCCGGTCCGATGCGCAACAGCAGTCCGATGCTGGTGACTTCGCCGCTGTCGTCGACCCGCACGGGCACGGCCTCGACGTACAGGATCGGCATCCGGGCCCTGGCCATCTCCAGCTCGTCCGTGGTCAGCCAGCCGGGCGTGGTCTCGGTCATGTCAGACATTGCTTGATCATACTTTCCGGGTGGGGCGTCCGCGGGGATCGCGGACCGGTTCGGACAGGGGCGGTCCGTACAGGCGGCGGGCGTTGTCGCGGCCCGTCCAGGACGCGATCCGCAGGGCGTCGGACAGGCTCAACTCATCGGCGTCCACACGGTTTTGCAGCAGCTCGGCGAGGCCCTGCCGGAAGCACAGGGCACCCAGGTGATGGAACTCCGCGACACCATAGGCGTCGGAGCTGTACAGCAGTTTGCGGAACGGGGTGATCTCCAGGGCCTCCGCCAGCACCGCCCGCGCCCGCGCGGGGCCCGTGTAGTGCAGGGCGAGCCCCACGTCCAGGTACACCCGCTCGAACACCGCCGCCAGATAGGCGGCCTGGCGCTGATAGGGCCAGCAGTGCAGCAGCAGGACGGGGATGGTCCCGGCGATCCGGTGCAGCCAGTCGGTGAGCAGCGCGGGGTCCGCCCGGTGCAGCCGTACGTCCGCGTCCCCGAAACCGGTGTGCAGTTGCAGCGGCAGGCCCAGGTCGACGGCGGTCCACAGCAGGTGCCGTACCAGGACCGGATCGGTGAGCCGGCCGCCGTCGGCGAGCCAGCGCTCCGCCGCCCCGGTCACCTCGGCGTCCGACGGCCGTTCCGGGGCCAGGGCGAACCCGGTGCGGTAGGCGGCCACCGACTTCACCGCCACCACCCCCGGCCGCCGTCCCGCCTCCTCGGCCGCCGTGCGGAAGACGGCCGCGTACTCGCCCGCCTCCACACCCCGCGCGGCCACCGCCTCGGCGAGCTGTTCGAGCCGTACGACCTCGCACGCGGCGGCGCCCGCCGCGGCGGCCAGCTCGGCGGGGGAGGTGACCGGATGCGGGGCGTACCCGGTGTCCACGCAGAACGTCCCGACGCCCGCCGCCCTCAGGAACCGCCGGTTCACCTCCCGCCAGCCCAGTTCCGCGCGCCGGGCCACGTACGCGTCCGGCGTCGCGTGACGGGGGAGGTCCAGCAGGGGCGCGCAGTGCCGTCGTACGGCGACGCCCACGGGGCTGTCGAAGGGCGAGACGCCGGGCCAGGTCCCGCCCTCGGTGATCAGCGACTCGAACCGGTCGAAGGCCAGGTCGGCGGTCACCGCGCCATGGCAGTGGTGGTCCACCAACTCCAGTGCGGCCAGCGCCTCGTGGACCGGTCCGGCGGGTGCCATGGTCAGTACGTCCAGCGGTAGGCCGCCGCCACCTGCGCGTCGTCCAGCCCCTCGGCGGCGGCCGCCTCACCGAGCCGTACGGCGCTCACCGCGTCCGCGAGGACCGGGCCGAGCGCGGCCCGCAGCACCTCGTCCGCGCGGAACTCCGCCACCGCCTCGGGCAGGGCGGTCGGCAGCCGTCGTACGCCGAGCGCCGCGGCCTCGTCCGCACCGTAGCGGGCCGGGTCGCCGGTGACCTCCTCGGGCAGCGGGCGTTTCGCCGCGAGCCCGTCGAGTCCCGCGGCGATCAGACAGCCCAGCGTCAGATAGGGGTTGGCGGCCAGGTCGACCGGCTTCACCTCCAGGTTGGCCTCCTGCCGCTGCCGGCCCGCGCTGCCGGTCACCAGCCGGAGCGCCGCCTCGCGGGTCTCGCGGCCCCACGCGGTGAACACGCCCGCCCACTGGGAGGGCCGCAGCCGCAGGTAGCTGGCCGGGCTGGGCGCGGTGACCGCCGTCAGCGCGGGCAGGTGTGCCAGGAGGCCGGCGGCGAAGGACTCCGCCTCGGGCGTCATGCCGTACCGGCGCTCGCCACCCGCGTGCAGGTTGACGCCGTCGCGCCAGCAGGACAGGTGCACATGGCCGCCGTTGCCGACGCTCCCGGCGAGCACCGCGGGGGAGAACGACACCCGCAGCCCGTGCCGCTGCGCGACCGCCCGGACGGTCTGGCGCACCAGCACGCTGCGGTCGGCCGCCGCCACCGGGTCGAGAGCGCCCGCCGACAGTTCGAACTGCCCGGCCGCGTACTCGGGATGGACCTGTTCGACGTCCACGTCCTGGGCGTCGAGGGCGCCCAGCAGATCGGCGAGGTAGTCGCCCAGCTCCACCTGCCGGATCGCGCCGTACGCCGGTCCGGACACCGCTGGCACGTACTCCCCGGCGGGCGCCGAGCCGAGCCCGACCGCCCACTCGACCTCGATCGCCGCCTTGAAGGCGAGCCCGTGCCGCTCGGCCGCCTCGGTGACGGTACGGCGCAGGAAGGTGCGGGCGCAGCCCGGGTGCCGCTCGCCCTCCTGAGTGATCCGGTCCACCGGCGCCCACGCCCAGCCGGGCTGCCCGGCCAGCGCCACCAGGGGGTCGAGGTCCGGGTAGAGCCGCAGATCGCCGTCGGGGGAACCGAGGACGTCGGTGGTGACGATCGAGTCGTCGGCCAGGAAGGTGTCGAACACCGGGGACATCCCGACGCCCCAGGAGACCGCCGCCTCCAGACGGGCCGTCGGAACGGTCTTCACCCGGGTGACGCCCGCCGTGTCCACGTAGGCCAGGACGATGCCGCGCACGCCCTGGGCGGCCAGCATGGCGGTGAGGGCGGCGACCCGGCTCAGGTCGGCGGGGCGGCCGCCGGGCACGGGGTCGGCGAGAGTGGTCATACGTGTCCTCCGCGGGCGGGGCCCGGTGGGGTCGGGGGTACAGGTGGTTCCGGTGGGTGCCGCTGTCCGCGCTCGCGCACGGCTCGCGCGGCATCGGACGAGGGGGCGCGTCCCGCGGGTGCCCGCCGCTGCGGCGTCAGCGCTTCACCGCGAGCGCGCCGAACTGCGGTACCGGAGCGGCGCCCGGCTCGGCGCGCCACTGGGAGCAGGGCACCAGGCCCGGCTCCGCCACGTCGAGGCCGTCGAGGAAGGAGGCGATCTCGGCGCGGCCGCGGGCGGTGATCGGCGGGGTGGCGTGGGCGTTCCAGAACTCCATCGCGGCGACGTTGCCCTCGCCGCCCACCTCGGGGTCGGTGGTGGGGTGGGTGAGCACCAGGTGACTGCCGGAGGGCAGCGCCGCCATCAGCCGCCGCACGATGTCCCGGGCCTCGTCGGTGTCCATGACGAAGTTGACGATGCCCAGCATCATCAGCGCGACCGGCCGGTCCAGGTCGAGGGTGTCGGCGGCGCGCCGCAGGATGGCGTCGGGGTCGTGCACATCGGCGTCGACGTAGTCCGTGACACCCTCGGGGGAGCTGGTGAGCAGCGAGCGGGCGTGGACCAGCACGATCGGGTCGTTGTCGACGTACACGACCCGCGACTCGGGGGCGATGCGCTGCGCGATCTCGTGGGTGTTCTCCACGGTGGGCAGGCCGGTGCCCACGTCCAGGAACTGCCGGAGGCCCTGTTCGGCGGTGAGGTGGCGCACCACCCGCGCGAGGAACCCGCGGTCCGCGCGGGCCACCTCGCGGATCACCGGGAACATCCCGGCGATGTGCTCCCCGACCCGCTGGTCGACCTCGTAGTGGTCGCGGCCGCCGATCCAGTAGTTCCACACCCGGGCGTTGTGCGCCACGGACGTGTCCAGCCGCGCTCCGGTGGTCACAGCGTCACCGTCGGTCACGTCTCTCGCCCCTCTGTCGTGCGGGTGCCCGCCGTCATTGTGCCGCCGCCCGATCGCGCTGTCCCGGGAACCGCGCACGGTCGGCGGTTCGGGGCGGCCCGGGGAGGTTCTCCCCCATGAGGGACACTGGACGGGTACCCTGACCCCGGCCGGAAGCAGGACATGTCCGCCATACCCACGCCCCTCCTCGACGTTCCCGGCCTCCCGGCGGGCCCCGCGGACATCCGGCTCATCGTCACCGACATGGACGGCACGCTGCTGGACGACGACAAGCGGATCCCGGCCGGCCTGTGGCCGATGCTCGCCGAACTGCGGGGGCGCGGCGTGCTGTTCAGCCCCGCCAGCGGCCGCCAGTACGCCACGCTGGCCCGGCAGTTCGCGGACGTCGCCGAGGGCATGGTCTTCATCGCCGAGAACGGCACCTACGTGGTCCGCGACGGCGCCGAACTCAGCTCCGACCCGCTGGACCGCTCGGTCGCGGCCGGGGTGGCGGAGGCGGTACGGGGGCTGAACGCGGCCGGCGGCGACGCGGGCGCCGTCGTCTGCGGCAAACGGGCCGCATACGTGGAGCGGACCGACGAGGCCTTTCTGGCCGAGGTGCGCCGCTACTACGTCGAACACCGCGTCGTCGACGACGTCACCGCGGTGGACGACGACTTCATCAAGGTCGCGGTCTTCGACTTCCGGTCCGCCGAGCGCTCCACCGCGCCCGCGCTCGCCCCCTTCGCGGGCACCCACCAGGTCGTCGTCTCCGGCGAGCACTGGGTCGACGTCATGACCCGCACCGCCGGCAAGGGCACCGCCCTGCGGGCCCTCCAGCGGACCCTGGGCATCACCCCGGCCCAGACCATGGTCTTCGGCGACTACCTGAACGACCTGGAGATGCTGGACGCGGCGGAGTGGTCCTTCGCCATGTCCAACGCCCACCCGGAGGTCGTCCGCCGGGCCCGCCACCTTGCCCCGTCCAACAACGAGAACGGCGTCCTGCGGACGATCTCCCGGGTTCTCGGGCTGTGACCCGGCGGAGGCGCCCGGCTCGGTCCGGGCCGCCGGCCGGGGTCCCGCGAAGTCCCGCTATGCCGCGCTCGGCGGGATCACCTGGGCGCGGCGCCGGCGCGCGCGCACGACGGAGACCGCGCCGCTGAGCAGAATGACGAGCAGGGCGCCCACGCCCGCGGGGGACATCGGGTACAGCAGTGACACGGTCATCTTCAGCGCGCCGGGCAGCAGAGCCACCGCCAGCCCCGCGGCGGTCAACCGGTCACGCCTGCTGAAGAGCAGAGCGGCCGCGAGGACCCCGGCCCAGAGCGCATGGATGAGGGGAGGTCCCCCCACCAGGGGGTGGTAGACGCCGACGAGATCCGCCACCCACAGCACGGCGGTCAGGGCGGTGGTGCCCGCGATCGCGGTGCGCTGCGGCCGGGAGGCGCCGAGCAGGTCCCCGGGCGCGGCGAGGACCATGGCGCCGGTGAGCAGCGGCACGATCAGGTTCAGCGCAGCGCCCGCGTAGGTGTCGTGGAAGGAGTGGGCGAGCAGGAGCAGGGGAAGGTCGGCCAGCCGCAGCACCGTCGCCGGCACGACCAGGGTCCGGGCCACGCTCCAGCGGCCGGTCCAGACAGCCGTCAGCGCGGCCAGCCAGAACAGCGGCACGAGTCCCTGGTCGGCCAGGAGGAGCACACCCGGGAGCGAAGACGCCGAGGGCAGGCCCCGGACGCCGGGGGCGAAGAGCCACAGCAGGCTCGCCACGCTGCCGCCCGCGGCGGCGGCGACGGTCAGCGGTGCCGCGTGCGCGAGGACCTGACCGGCCATCCGGTCGGAGCCCAGACCGGTGCGCCGCCGCAGGCCGTGGCCGGCGACGTCGAGCGCCTCGCGCAGCCGGCCGAGCGGGCCGGCGTCCTGTGTCGCCTCGGTGTAGATCGCGGTCAACTCGGCTTCGTGCTCGGCGCGATAGGCGGCCGGGTGGAGGCGTACCGCCCAGCGAAGGGCGCGCGGCGGGCGCTGCTCCGTCATGCGAGGGCTCCCTTCGGGCCGGTGGCCGTGGCACGGCGGGCGGCCATCCGGCGCTCCGCCTCGGCGACGACGGTGCGCAGGCGCTCGGTCTCGGCGGCCAGCACGGAGCGGCCGGGCTCCGCGAGGGCGTAGACCTTGCGTGCCCGGCCGTCGACGACCTCCTCGCGTTCGACCCGGATCAGGCCCTGTTGGAGCAGCCGGTCCAGGGCGCCGTAGAGGGTGCCGGTGCGCATCCGCACGCGGCCCCGGGAGATCGCGTCGATCTCCTGTATCAGTCCGTAACCGTGCCTGGGCTCGTCGGCCAGGGCGGTGAGGAGGAGCAGCGTCGGCTCCTGAAGCGGTCGGTCACTCATGCCGCCTATATATATCGGCGACCGGCATATGTTGTCGAGTGGCATATCGACTCCGCGGCTCCGAGGGCCGATTCGCCCCCTTGGGGGAGCTGCTGCCCCGCGGGGCCTGTGATCTGGAGGCCGCCGTCTCGAACCGCGGTCGGCGGCAGGCGGTTTCGCCCGGCACGCGGCCGGTACGAGGTCAGCGCCACGTCAGGGTCCGGTCAGCGGTGCCTGGCACGGTTGTTCCTGTGACCGGCACGGGAGACCGGACGTCGGGAACAGGGAGAGGTGCCCGGAGTGGTTGATCGGGGACCAGCGAGCTCGTCTCATGGTCGGGCCCCCTCGGGGGCCCGCGCAGGTTCGAATCCTGCCCTCTCCGCCAGAGCCCGCGTAGACGCCCTGGGACCGCGACCGGCTTTTCGGGAAGCGGCCCGGGCCGAGCCGCGGTCACGGTGGTGAGCAGGCCACGGATCGGGCCGCGGTCACGGTGGTGAGCAGGCCACGGATCGGGCCGCGGTCACGGTGGTGAGCAGGCCACGGATCGGGCCGTGTGGCTTCCGTGTCCCCGTTGTCGCGGACAGTGGTCCGGCATGATCACGCGGCGCGCTGGAGGCAGTCCTCGGCCACGGCCCTGTCGAGCGCCGCCCGCACCAACGCGGCGGCCAGCACGGCCGGTTCGGTGTTCTTCGCCAGCTTCGTCAGCTTCTGGGCGTCCTTCGGCAGCCCGAGCCGCTCGGCGCCGTCGAGGGCCTTGCCGCCCAGATAGGGTCCGACGTCCGGCCATACGCGCTGCGCCTCGCGCAGGAAGATGTCGGCGCCGGTCGGCCCGATCCCCGGCTCCTCCTGGAGCAGCCGCTTCAACTCCCCGGTGTCGCCGCCCGCCTCCTCGTGCAGCCGACGCAGGTCGCCGCCCCAGCGCTCGCTCAACAGCTCGGCGCCGTCGCCGAGTCGGGTCGCGGTCCGCTCGTCGTAGCGCCGGTAGCCACCCCGGCCCAGCGCGTCGACCCGCCGCTGCCGGTCCGCGTCGGCCATCCGGCGCGGACTGTCCAGCCGGTCCTCGTGCAGGGCCCGGGCGGCCGCCACCGCCACGGAGGCCCGGATCCGGGCGCTGAGCAGCAGTGACAGCACCAGCAGCCGGTACAGCGGCTGCGGGGTGTCCGCGAGCCGGATGCCCGCCTCCTCGGCGTACGTCCGCCCGTACGCGGACACCAGCTCCCGTACGACGCGTTCGTCCCGTTTCATGGCTGCCGCTCCCTGCTGCCGCGCCGCTGGGCCTTGAGCGGATCGTGGCCCAGCGTCATCAGCCGGTGCCGTCGCCGGGTGTCCTGCGGCGCCCGTTCCGGCTCCGGCTCGTCCTCCAGGTCCACCAGGTCACCGACGGTGTCGACGACCTCGTACATCACGCGGACGTCGTCGTCGGTGAGGTCGGTGCGGCGCTTCTGGAGGATCGCGAGGACATGCCGCCCGGTCGCGCTGCCCGCCTCGTCGGGCAGCGGCTCCGTGTTCTCCGCGGCGTCGCGGACCCTGAGCCAGGCCGCGAGTTCCGCCGAGGTCATGTTCACCACGCGGTGGAAGTCCTCCCACAGCGCCTCGGTCTCCAGGGCGTCGGCCATGGGACTCCCCTTTCCCTGCGGGTCGTTCCCTACGAGTCGTTCCCTGCGGGTCGTTCCCGACGGGGTCGGTCTCAGTGCGTCCGGTTCTCCGCCGCGAACATCCAGCGCTCCTTCTCCAGGTCCGCGGTGATCGCGATCAGCAGGTCCTGGGTCACCGGATCGGGCTCGTCCGTGGCGGCGATCCGCTCGCGCAGCCGTCCGACGGCCGCCTCCAGGGCCGAGACCATCAGCTCGACCACCTCGGTGTCCCGCAGCCAGCCGTCCTTGGCCCCGGGCAGCGCGAAGGTCGCCGCGATCGTCTCGGGCCGGCCGTCCGGAGGCACGCCCAGCGCGGCGGCACGCTCGGCGACCGTGTCGGAGTGGGCGCGGGCCGTCGCCACCACCTCGTCGAGCTGGAGGTGGATCGAGCGGAACCTGGGACCGACGACGTTCCAGTGCGCCTGCTTCCCGATCAGCGACAGGCCCAGCAGGTCCACCAGGGTGTCCTGGAGCGCGGTCCCGGTGACACCGAGGGCCCTCTCGGGCAGCGTGCTCTTCACCACGGTCATGGTGCGTGCGTCCCCTTTCGTCAGCGTCGTATCCGACGCGGTCGTACGCCTCGCGGCGGCGTCGTAGGGCTTTCAACGGCTTCCGTACGACCCTCATCGGGTCCGTGCGGTCGTCATCGGCTCCATACGGCCGCCCTCGGTTCGTACGACCTCGGCGGATCTCGTCCGAAAAGGCGGGTGCCCCGCGTCGGGGGAGGCAAACGGCCCTGCTCAGCGGGGCAGCACCCGGTCCAGGAAGCGCGTCACCTCCGCGAACGCCTCGTCCTTCACCGTCTCGTGGAACACCTCGTGCCGCGCCCCGGGGAAGATCCGCTCGGTGAGGTCGCCGCCGAGCCGCTCGACGCCCGGCCGGCTGCCGGCCAACGGCACCAGCCGGTCGTCGTCCCCGTGCAGCCACAGCACGGGCAGATCCCCCACGTCGCCGCCCTCGGCGACGGCGTCCAGGGTCCGCGCGAACGCCTTGAGCGTGGCCCGCTTCATCGGGCCGTGCCACACCAGCGGATCGGCGGCGTACGCGGCGCCCACCGCGGGATCGCGGGAGAGCGCGGACGGGCTGATCGGGGTGTCCGGGATCTCCGGCAGGGCCAGCAGCCGGCCCGGCAGCTCCCAGGCGCCGATCACCGGCCCGGAAAGGATCAGCGCGCCGAGTTCCGGGCGGTGGAGCTGGGCGTAGCGGGCCGCGATCAGCCCGCCCATGGAGTGGCCGGCCAGGACCAGCGGCAGCCCCGGGTGCGCGGCGCGGGCGAGATCGGCCGCGGAGCGCACATCGGCGACCACGTCCTCGAAGTCCTCGATCAGCACCCGCTCGCCCGCCGACCGGCCGTGACCCATATGGTCGGGCGCGTACACGGCGGCCCCGTGCCCGGTGAGCACGGCGGCGAGCCCGTCGTACCGGCCCGCGTGCTCGCCGTACCCGTGCACCAGCAGGGCGAGGAAGCGGGGCGCGGGATGGGGCCACTCGCGGACGGCGATGTCGCCGCGGGTGCCGTCGAGGACGTGCGTGCGAACGTGGGGCATCTCTCCTCCAACTGCCTCGGTACGGTCCCGGAGGATCTTCCCAGGGGGCCGCCCCGGGGTCTATAGTCGAAAACTAGCAGTGCTAATTAACTGCTGTCCCGGTCCGCTGATCCACACCGTCGTAGGTCAGGAGTCGAAGCCGTGCGTCCCGTCCACTTCGCGGCTGCCCGCCGCACCCCCATCGGCAAGCTGCGTGGCGCCCTCTCGTCCGTCCGGCCCGACGACCTCGCGGCGGCCGTGATCCGCCGACTGGTCGCCGAGGTGCCCACGCTCGACCCCGCCAGGATCGACGACGTCTACTGGGGCGCCGCCAACCAGGCGGGCGAGGACAACCGCAACGTCGCCCGGATGGCCGCCCTGCTCGCCGGACTGCCCGAGTCCGTGCCCGGCGCCACCGTCAACCGGCTGTGCGCCTCCGGCCTCGAAGCCGTCACCACCGCTGCCCGTGCCATCGCCTCGGGCGAGGCCGACATCGTGATCGCCGGCGGCTCCGAGTCCATGAGCCGGGCCCCCTTCGTGCTGCCCCGCCCCGACGAGGCCCTGCCGCACCGCATGGAGACCTTCGACACCCGGCTGGGCTGGCGCCTGACCAACCCCGCGATGAAGGACCTGCACGGAGTGCTCGCCATGGGCGAGACCGCCGAGGAGGTCGCCACGCGCCACGGCATCACCCGCGAGCGGCAGGACGAGTTCGCGCTGCGCAGCCACCAGCTCGCCGCCGCCGCCCGCAAGGACGGCGTCTTCGACGACGAGATCCTTCCCATCGAGCGCCCCGACGGCATCGTGGTCCGGCAGGACGAGTGCATCCGCGAGGACACCTCGCTGGAGAAGCTGGCCCGCCTCAAGCCGGTCTACCGCGCGGGCGGCACGGTCACCGCGGGCAACACCTCGCCGATGAACGACGGCGCCGCGGGGCTGCTGCTGGTCAGCGAGGAGGCGCTCGGCGAACTGGGCCTGGAGTCCCTCGGCCGGTATGTCGCCGGTGCCTCCGCGGGCGTCCACCCCGACGTCATGGGCATCGGGCCGGTGCCCGCCACCCGCAAGGCGCTCGCGCGGGCCGGCTGGGAGATCGGCGACCTCCAGGAGGCCGAGTTCAACGAGGCGTTCGCCGCACAGGTCCTCGCCTGCGTCGACCAGCTCGGCATCGACCCCGGCCTGGTCAACCCCACCGGCGGCGCCCTCGCCCTCGGTCACCCTCTCGGCTCCTCGGGCGCCCGCATCCTCACCACCCTGCTGCACCGCATGCGCCGCACGGGCGCCGAGCGCGGGCTCGCCACCATGTGCGTGGGCGTGGGCCAGGGCAGCGCGGTGCTGGTCGAGAGGCACTAGCAACCATCCGACGAGGGATTCCCCCGGAGACCGATCTCCGGGGATCGATCTCCAGGGACCGTTCCCCGGGAACGATTTCCCGGGGAACGGTCTCCGAAGGACCGGCCTCTGAGGGAAAGACCCCCGAGGGAACGACAGTACGACCGGTTCGCACCCCGAGCCGCAGCAAGGAAACGGAGCCGCACTCCATGGCAACCCTGTCCGTCGCCGCCATCCTGGCCGAGAACGCCAGGCGCCGGCCCGCCCGCACCGCACTCGTGGAAGGAGAACGGCGGCTGAGCTTCGGCGAGGCATGGCAGGCCGCCCTGGCCCAGGCGGGCGCGCTCACCGGCCTCGGCGTACGACCGGGCGACCGGGTCGCCCTCATGGCTCCGAACACCACGGAGTTCCCCCTCGCCTACTACGCCGTCGCCGCGGCCGGCGGTGTCGTCGTCCCCGTCCATCTGCTGCTGTCCGCGGGCGAGATCGAGCATGTGCTCAGGGACAGCGGCGCCACGCTGCTCCTCGTCCACCCCGCGCAGGCCGAGACCGGACGGGCCGCCGCCGACGCGCTCGGCGTCCCCGTGGTCACCCTGGGCGGGGAGTTCGACCGGCTCGCCGCCGAGGCCGAGCCGCTGCCGACGTACGCCACCCGGTCCGCCGACGATCCGGCCGTGATCCTCTACACCAGCGGCACCACCGGCGTCCCCAAGGGCGCCGTGCTCAGCCACTTCAACCTGGTGATGAACGCGACCGTCTGCGCCTTCGACGCCAACGACGTCCGCCCCGACGACGTCGCCCTCGGCGCGTTGCCCCTCTTCCACGCCTTCGGGCAGACCGTCTCGCTCAACTCCACCTGGCGGGCGGGCGCCACGCTGGTGCTGCTGCCCCGCTTCGACGCGGCCCGCGCGATCGAGCTGATGGTGAAGGAGGGCGTCAACACCTTCCACGGCGTGCCCACCATGTTCGTCGCCCTCGCGGCGGCCGCGGCGGACGCCGATGTGCTGCCCGAACTGCGCGTGTGCATCTCCGGCGGGGCCTCGCTGCCGGTCGCCGTGCTGGAGCGGTTCGAGGCCGCGTTCGGCGCCCGGGTCTACGAGGGGTACGGGCTGTCGGAGACCTCCCCGACGGCCACCGTCAACCAGCCGGCCTTCGGCACCAGGGCCGGCACCATCGGGCACCCGCTGTGGGGCGTCGACGCGGAGATCGCGCGCGCCGAGGTGGAGGACCGTGTCGAACTGCTGCCGCCCGGCGAGCTGGGCGAGGTCGTCATCCGCGGCCACAACGTGTTCTCCGGCTACCTCGGCCGCCCGGAGGCCACCGCCGAGGCCCTGGTCGACGGCTGGTTCCGCACCGGCGACCTCGGCACCAAGGACGAGCAGGGCTTCCTCAGGATCGTCGACCGCAAGAAG
Organism: Streptomyces sp. NPDC001056; assembly: GCF_053598955.1. Lineage (NCBI taxonomy): Bacteria > Bacillati > Actinomycetota > Actinomycetes > Kitasatosporales > Streptomycetaceae > Streptomyces > Streptomyces sp. NPDC001056. The sequence goes on from NZ_JBSFLI010000023.1 coordinate 58,466, forward strand.
GACGTCATCATCCGCGGTGGCTACAACGTCTATCCGCGCGAGGTCGAGGAGATCCTGGTACGGCACCCCGCCATCACCCAGGTCGCCGTCATCGGCCTGCCCGACGAGCTGCACGGTGAGGAGGTCTGCGCGATCGTCGTAGCCGCCGAGGGCGGTGCCCCCGAGGCCGCCGAGCTGATCGAGTGGTCCAAGGAGCACCTCGGCCGCCACAAGTACCCGCGGCGCGTGGAGTTCGCCGCGGAACTGCCGCTCGGGCCGAGCATGAAGGTCCTCAAGCGGGAGCTGCGGGCGCGGTACACGGGCTGACGGCCGGGGGTTCGTTCGCGGAGCCGATGCCCGCGCCCTAGCATCGGTCTCCGCATGAACATGATGACGCTCTGGCACATGACCGGCTGGGAGTTCGCCGCTCTCGCCCTCGCGGCCCTGCTCGTGGGCTTCTCCAAGACCGCGGTGAGCGGCGCCAACACGGTCAGCCTCGCCGTCTTCGCGGCGGTCCTGCCCGCCCGCGCCTCCACCGGCGTCCTGCTGCCCATCCTGATCGCCGGCGATGTGCTCGCCGTCCTCACCTACCGGCGGCACGCCCACTGGCCCACCCTGTGGCGGCTGTTCCCGGCGGTCGCGGCCGGCGTGGTGGCCGGCACGCTGTTCCTGATGTGGGCCGACGACGGGATCGTACGGACCTCCATCGGCGCGATCCTGCTGCTGATGACCGGTGTCACCCTGTGGCGCCGGCACCGCGAGAAGGAGGGCGCGGACGACGCGCCGGACGCGGTGACGACCCCCTCGGGCCGCCTGAGGGCCCGTTCCTACGGCGTGCTCGGCGGCTTCACCACGATGGTCGCCAACGCGGGCGGCCCGGTGATGTCCCTGTATCTCCTCTCCGCGGGCTTCCGCAAACTGGGCTTCCTCGGCACCTCCGCCTTCTTCTTCCTCATCGTCAACGTCTCCAAGCTCCCCTTCAGCGCCGCCCTCGGCCTGATCGGCACCCGCTCCCTCCTCCTCGACGCCGCCCTCGTGCTCTTCGTCGTCCCGGGCGCGTTCCTCGGCCGCTGGGCCGTACCCCGCATCAACCAGCGGCTGTTCGAACGGCTGGTGATCGCGGCGACGGTGGTGGGCGGTCTGCAACTCCTGCTGGGCTAGCTCCCCGCGGCGTCCTCGGCCGGCGTGTCGAGGAGGGCCAGTTCCTCCGCGGACAGCCGCAGGGCCCCGGCCGCGATGTTCTCCGCGAGGTGGGCCGGGTCGCGGGTGCCGGGGATGGCCGGCACATGCGGCCCGCGACGGAGGGTCCAGGCGAGCCGTACCTGGGCCGGCGTCGCCCCATGGGCGCGGGCGACGGAGCGGACGCGGGCGTCGTGCCGCCGGTCCGCGGACGCCTCACGCCGCAGGCCGGAGATGGCGAAGAACGGGACGAAGGCGATGCCCAGTTCCGGGCACAGGTCCACCAGCCCGGTCTCGTCGGCGCGGCGCCAGTCCAGCGCGTAGGAGTTCTGCACGCAGACCACGGGCGCGATCGCCAGGGCCTCGGTCACGTGCTCGGGGCGGACGTTCGAGAGTCCGAGGTGCCGGATCAGGCCCGCCCGGCGCAGCTCGGCCAGGGCGCCGAAGTGCTCGGCGACCGAGGCCGTGTCGGGTCCGTTGCGGCGCAGGTTCACCACGTCCAGGTGGTCCCGGCCGAGCTGGCGCAGGTTCTCCTCGACCTGGCCGCGCAGCTGGTCGGGGCGGGCCATGGTGAGCCACTCACCGGAGGGCTCGCGCCCCGGTCCGACCTTGGTCGCCACGACCACGTCGCCGCGCCAGGCGGACAGCGCGCGGTTGACGAGCTCGTTCGCGGACCGCAGGGGCGAGAAGTAGAAGGCGGCCGTGTCGATGTGGTCGACCCCCTGCTCGAACGCGCTGTGCAGCAGGCCGACGGCGGCGGCGCGGTCGATCGGCGTGCCGTCGGAGTTCCCCCGCATGCCGTTGCCCGTCAGCCGCATCGCGCCGTAGCCGACACGGTTCACCTCCAGGTCCCCGAGCCGCCAAGTACCTTCCGCCGCCGCTGTGTTCACCGTTCTCCTCCGGCCGCGGGTTCGTCGCAGACCCTGGAGTATGAGGCGGGTACGGCGTGCCGCGGCAGGGTGTCCGGCCGGGCGGGATGTCACATCCGCGGCGGGAACCATCCCCGGTCGCCCAGCCGTTGACTCTCCTGAGAAGGCGCCCGCTCGCTCTGCCGGGAGGACACCGCCGGGGACGCGTTCCTCCGCCCCGCCGCCTGTCGTACGCTCACCTCCATGCCTTCTCCCTCCCCACGGCCCCCGCGACGGCATGTCCTCGTCCTCGGCGGCACGGCCGAGGCGCGCCGCCTCGCCGCCGGTCTGGCCGCGCACCCCTCGGGCGTCCGGGTGACCACCTCGCTGGCCGGCCGCACCTCCCGGCCGGAGGCGGTGGCGGGGGAGCTGCGGATCGGTGGCTTCGGGGGAGCGGAGGGGCTGGCGGAGTGGCTGCGGGCGCACCAGGTGGACGCGCTGGTCGACGCCACCCACCCGTTCGCCGAGTCGATCACCGCGCACGCGGCGCGCGCGGCGGCGGCCACCGGGGTACCGGCGGTCGTGCTGCGCCGCCCCGGCTGGCGGTCGCTCCCCGGCGACCACTGGCACGACGTCCCGTCCCTGGCCGCGGCCGCCGAGGCGCTGCCCGGCCTGGGCGAGCGGGTGTTCCTGACCACCGGGCGCCTGGGCCTTGCCGCCTTCGCGCACCTGACGGACCGGTACTTCCTGGTGCGGTCGGTGGAACGGCCGGACCCGCCACTGCCCCCGCACACCGGGATCGTCCTCGCGCGTGGCCCGTTCACCGTCGCCGGCGAACGCGAGCTGCTGCGGGCGCACCGCATCGACGTCCTGGTCACCAAGGACAGCGGGGGCGAGGCCACGACGGCGAAACTCACGGCGGCGCGGGAACTCGGGCTGCCCGTGGTCGTCGTACGGCGGCCGGCGCTGCCCGCGGGGGTGACGGCCGTACCCGACGTGGACGCCGTACTGCGTCGGCTGGCCCTCACTCCGGAGGTAGCCGGCTGAACCGGGCTACCGCTCGCCGGGATTCCTCCGCAGCAGATACGTGTCCATGATCCACCCCTTGCGCTCCCGGGCCTCCGCTCGCACCCGCTCGATCTCCGGCGCGGCCTCGGCGAGCGGCCCGGAGACGAGGATCTCGTCCGGAGTGCCTATGTAGGCGCCCCAGTAGATGTCCATGTCCTCGTCCGCGTAGCGCCGGAAGGCCTGGTGGGCGTCGAGCATCACGACCACGTCGTCCACCCCCTCCGGGAAGCCCTCGGCGAGCCGCCGCCCGGTGGTGATCTGCACGGGGCGGGCGACCCGGTTCAGGCCGGTGCGATGGCGGGCGACCAGCGCGGAGACACTGCTGACCCCGGGCACCACGTCGTACTCGAACGCGACCTCGCCCCGCGCCAGCACCTCGTCCAGGATGCCGAGCGTGCTGTCGTACAGCGCCGGATCGCCCCACACCAGGAACGCGCCGGTCTCGTCGTCGCCCATCTCCTCGGCGATCATCCGCGCATAGATACCGGCGCGGGCGCTGCGCCAGTCCCCGACGGCGGGCGAGTACGCCGAACCGCCCGCCTTGCGGTCCCGCTCCGGATCCCGGGCCTCGACCACCCGGTACGACCCGTCGGGCAGGTGCGCGTCCAATATGTCCCGGCGCAGCTGTGTGAGATCGCTCTTCGCCTCGCCCTTGTCGAGCAGGAAGAACACGTCCGTGCCGCGCAGCATCCTGACCGCCTGGAGCGTCAGCTGCTCGGGGTCGCCCGCGCCGATACCGATGACATGAATCTTTCGCACGCCACCGAGTCTGCCGCATGCCACTGACAACGGGTCCACCGCCTCCGCACGGACAGCGACAGCAGGGGGTTCGCGTAGGCGTGGGGTGGGTGGTACGGGGATCGAGCACGGGGGCGGCGGCGCCACGGACGCGCGCGTCAGGGCCCGAGTCGGGGTGACTCGGTCGCGGCGTCAACAGGGCCGCTCCCGGCCTCCACCCGCCCGGCCAGCTCCCGCGCCCACCGGACGACACCGGCGAGATCCATCCCGTACGGGCGGTCCTCGCCCCTCTCCCGTTCCCAGCCCTCGACCGCGCCCGCGCCGCGGCGCAGCAGCCGTGCCCCGCCGACCGCGTTCCCCCGGGCCGCGTGGGTGAGACCCACCGACAACTGCGCCAGCCCCCGCCACAGGGCGCGCTCGTCCTCGGGCCCCGACTTCCAGGCGTCCTCGAACACCTCGTGGGCGTGGAACGGCCGGCCCGCGTCCAGCAATGACTGAGCCTCGGCGACCGTCTCCTCAGGCGTTCGTACGACGCCCTCCGGCTGCCGCGGCACGCCCTCCGCGCCGTACGGCAACGGCCGTCCGAGCCCGTCCCGCGGCCGCGCGCTCCGCGCCCGCCCCTCCGCGTCCCGGTCCCGTCCCCCCACTCCGCCCGCACTCGTCATACCGCCGATTCTCCCCCGCCCCGCCCCGAGCCCTTTTCTGCGCACCCCCGTACATGCGGTAAAGTTCTCTTCGCGCGATCACGCGGTTCACCGCGAGTCAGCGCAACGGGACGTGGCGCAGCTTGGTAGCGCACTTGACTGGGGGTCAAGGGGTCGCAGGTTCAAATCCTGTCGTCCCGACTGGAGACAGTCGCAGGTCAGGGCCGGTTTCGGAGGCATCCGAAACCGGCCCTTGATCATTCTTGGGGACCAGATGGGGACCGGCGCCCTTGACCGAGGTCAGCGGGTCACGACGATCGGGCTCGGCAGTGAGCGTGGTGCGCGCAGCACGCTCAGGTGTGCGGAGAGCGCCGCCCCGGCCGCCGTGATCTTGTGTACGTCGGGGTGCAGGTATCGCTGAGTGGTGGTCAGGGAGCCGTGGCCGGCGATCCTGCGGAGGACGTGTACCTGGACTCCGGCGTCGGCGAACCAGGTCAGTCCGGTGTGCCGGAGGTCGTGTCGGCGCAGATGCTCATAGCCGAGCTTGGTGACCACGTTGTCCCAGTGTGTGGCGTCGCGCAGGACGGCGGTGGAGATGCGTCCGCCGTGCGGGCCGGTGAACAGGCGGGCATCGGGATTCGGGCCGGCGGACAGGATGCGCTGGGCGACGAGGGGGCGGATCTCCTCGACGATGGGAACCTTGCGGGCCCGCTTGCCCTTGGTCCCCTTGTCGGTCAGCCCGCCGGGCGCGGGTGTGGTCTGGCGCCGCACGGTCCAGATCCACTGGTTGGTGTCGATGTCCCCGACACGGCAGCCTGAGACCTCGCCGATCCGTGCGGCAGTGCATGCGGCGAAGATGACCACGTCTCCCCAGCCGCGGTACTGGTCGTGGGAGGCGGCAACGAGCGCGTCGGCCAGCGCAATGAGGGTCTCCCAGTTGGGCAGGGCCAGCGCCCGCGGGTCGAGGAGTTCGTCCTCGGCCTGCTTGTAGAGCTTCTGCCAGCCGGTCACCCGGGCGGGGTTGACCTTGATGATGCCGTCGCGGACTGCCTGCTCCATGACGCGGACCAGGACGGCGATGGTGTACCCGCTCCCTGCCCGAACCCACCGCCCACTCTCCCGCCCTGGCCGTCACCGCTTTCGGCGCGCTCGCCTCGCTGGGACTGCAGCGCGCGCGGGTCCGCGCCTACACCCTGAGCGCGAATCAGCTCAGTTCCCGCGGCGAGGCCCACCAGCAGCTCCTGTTCGATCCCGCCGACGAGCGCGCGCGGGCAGCAGAAGCCGCGGCAGACCGCGCCCGTCACAGTTTCGGAGAAGACGCTGTCCGCCCAGCCGCCCTGGCCAACTGCTCCGTCCCGTACCCTGCTCGGCGTCCCGGAGGCAGGCCGCCGGGCGTGGTTCCGCCGCCCACGGGAGAAGGGGACAATCGCCGCGAGACGGAAAGCCGTTGATCTGACGCTGGAGGGCGCGTTGGGCGGCAGGACGAACGGCAGCTCCCAGGAGGAAGGAGAGGACATCCCAACGTCACCGGGTCAGGTCCCCACCGCCCCCAACGACCCGGCCTCGTCACGCCGGACGCCATCCGTGACAGCCGCGCCCTACGACCACCCGGACGCCCGGCGCCTGACCCAGGCCCTCCATATCGAGCAGCTCGGCCTGTACGGCTTCGCCGACGACCCGGACACCACCCCCGAGGCAGACTTCGATCCGCCCGCCGGCCTCTTTCTCATCGCCCACGTCGGCGAAAAGGCGGTCGGGTGCGGAGGCGTACGCCTGCTTGACGAGCACACTGCGGAGATCAAGCGGATGTACGTCTCCGGTGACGCCCGCGGCCACGGAATCGGTCGGCACCTCCTCGTACACCTCGAACAACACGCCGCCAGCCGCGGGGCCACCCGCATCATGCTGGAGACCGGACGGCGCAACACCGCCGCCCTGGCCCTCTACCACCGCACCGGTTACCTGCCCTGCCCCTCCTACGTCGCCGGACGCGACCCGCGAATCAACCGGGCCATGACCAAGGCCCTCAGCAGCGGCTCACCGCGATAGCCGGAGGACCGCCCCGCCCGGCGTCGGCCTCCGCCTGAGCGCGGATCAGTTCATCGTCGTCAGGCACGCTGTCCGCCCGTCATGAGCAGGGACTGCGTCTCGTCGGGAACGCGGCCGGGCCACTGGAAGACAAGCCGTGCGGAGGGTTTGTCGAGTACGTCCCCTGCCGGCAGCTGCTCATCCGGGGTGCCGGCGGGGTGGACGGTCATCGGTGGGTACCCGCTCTCGCGCACTTCCTGGTCCCAGGCGCGCACGCAGTCGGCGAAGCGCTGCGCCAGTTCGTCGGCTGCCGGGCCGTAGGCGTGGATGAAGAACTCGGTGAGACGGTCGGCCGGGTCCGGGGCGTCCTTGACCTTGCGGTAGGTCAGGTAGGCGAGGGAGCCACCCGCCAACAGCGCGGCCGCGTCTTGCTGCGCCACCAGCGCGGATCCTTCTCTGGCGGTCAGGCGGCAGAAGCCGGGCAGGGTGGTCGCGGCGTAGGTCTGCAGGGTCTCGAAATTGAAGGTGCCTCGCACCACCAGGCCGGTGGTGAGTTCGTGCCGGGGCCCGTGCAGCGCCTCCTGGAGCCCGGTGATGTCACCGGGCTCCCCGTCTTCCCATCGCACGGTGACCTCGCCGTCGGTCAGGCGAACGGTGGGAGTGGTGCGGGCGGCGGCGCCGCGGTCCCGTACGAATCCGCAGTACGTCCAGTGCTCGCAGTGCAGCACGTCGCCGCGCCGGACCAGGGTGAGAGAGCGGGTGTAGCCGCCCATCTCCAGCGGCACCACCAGCCGCGCTCCGTCACGGAGTTGCTCGCGCCAGGCCGGGGCGATGTCCGACGCGTTGTGTGTGATCACCACCCCGTCGAAGCCGCGGGCGGGGACGTGTCCCGGCGCGCCAAGACCGCCGTCGCCGAGGATGGCGGTGACCCGACCGCTGCCGGCCTCCGCGCACAGCCGCCGTGTGCGGTGCACCACGTACGGGTCGATGTCCACCGTGACGACCCGGCCGGTCGGTCCGACGACGTGGGCGAGCAGCTCGGCGTTGTATCCGCCGGAGCCGAGAAGCCGACGGGTTCCCGGAATCTCAAAGGGCAACTCGCCGGAACCCAAGGGGCACCCAGTCAATTACCGCCTCAGGCGTGCGGGTTCGCTGCTGGATCACGGGACCGTGACGGCACAAGTCGGGACTCGCAGAGACTGCCCGTGCCACGTTGACCATCGCCGTGCCGGTTGAGCCCCTCAGGACAGAGAAGTCGGACCCTTTGGCCAACGCGCACCACGGGATCGTGGGCTTTGTCGACGTACACGGCCCGCACGAGGCCCCTCGCCCCGACGGTCGACTACCGAGGCCCTGCCACCCCCTACTTCAAGGGGCCCGCTTCCGTAGCATTCGTCCACTGGACGCGGTGACGAGGCGTACGTCCAGCGGTCCAGCCTCCCGTCCGATGACGCAAGTGTTTGCTGCACTTGGCTGGATCATCCCTCTGCCCCGTCCACGTGGTCCCGCGTGAGGACCGGCCGCCACGTCGGCGAAGTCTTCGACGAACACACGTCGGACCACGGCGAACGCACCTGCGTGGCAGCAGGAAAGGATACCGTCCATCCGGACCTCACCCCGTGCCCGTCGGAATCCCCGTTGGCCTGAACATCTCTGCCGACTAAAGCCATGGCGCACTAGACTCAAAACGAATGACCACGGGGAGGCCGCAGTTGTTGCGTGTCGCTTTAGTGAACATGCCATTCGCCGACTGGAATCGTCCGTCATTCGCCCTGGGACAGTTATCGACTCTCGTTCACCGGGAGTTCGACGACCGGGCGCGAGCGCACGTGTGCTACCTCAACCAGGACATGGCCGAGTTTTTCGGGACACGTCTGTACGAGGCCCTCTCTGTGAGTCACGATCATGTGGACACAGGGATCGGGGACTGGCTGTTCCGGCACATCGCCTTTCCCGGCCAGGCCGACACTGCCACCGAGTACTTTCAGCGCTACTACCGGGGTGCCCGGTGGGCCGACTTCCGTGAGCAGATCCTGTCAGCGCGGGACGGACTGTGGGAGTTCTGCGAGGAACTGATCGACCGCTACCGGCTTGACGAGGCCGACATCGTAGGGTTCAGCTCGATGTTCGCCCAGCATGTGCCGAGTATCGCCCTGGCGCGGCTGATCAAGGAGCGCAGCCCGCAGACGCTCGTCGTGCTCGGTGGGGCGAACTGCGAGGCGCCCATGGGCTCGGTGGTCGCCGAGCATGTGCCGGCCGTCGACTTCGTCTTCTCCGGGCCCGCGCTGAACACCTTCGGCGAGTTCCTGCGGTGTGTCCTAGACGAGGATCTGGAGCGCGCCGATGCCGTTCCGGGAATCCTTTCCGAGCGGAACTGCCGAGACCCGCGCTTCCGCAAGGCCATCGGTGCAGAACGCGATATCGACGACTTCTTCCTGCCCGACTATGACAGTTTCTTCGAGGCGCTGGAGGAACATCCGGAACTGCGGCGCACGGGTACCAGCAAACCCATGCTGTTCTTCGAGACGTCCCGCGGCTGCTGGTGGGGACAGCGTTCCCACTGCACCTTCTGTGGGCTGAACGGCGAAAGCATGGCCTATCGGGCCATGGCTCCGGACCTGGCAGTCCAGCAGTTCGAGTGGCTATTCGGCTTCGCGCCCACCTACACCTCGCTCTTCTGCACGGACAATGTCATGCCACGCAATTACTCGCGTGAGGTCTTCCCTCGACTCGACCCGCCGCCGGGGGCCGAGATCTTCTACGAGGTCAAGCTCCCACTGAGCCGTCAGGACCTGCGCGCCATGACGGACGCGGGGGTCACCGTCGTCCAGCCCGGCATCGAGGCGCTGTCCTCCTCGACGCTCAAACTGATGGGCAAGGGCACGACCGCGTTCCAGAACCTGCAGTTCCTCAAGAACTGTGAGGAGTTCGGGATCAAGCCCGAGTGGAACCTGCTGATCGGCTTCCCCGGCGAGGACCCGACGGTCTACCGCAAGTACGCCGAGGAACTGCGCGACTTCGTCCACCTGGTGCCGCCGCACGGCGTGTACATGGTGCGCTTCGACCGCTTCAGTCCCTACTTCAAGCGGAGCGACGAGTACGGGCTCTTCCTGAAGCCAGTGGACTATTACTCCCTCACGTATCCCTTCGACGAGTCAGCGCTGGCCGATCTCGCCTACTTCTTCGCCGACCAGAACCTGGCGCCGTACATGCTCAACGCGGTCGAGTGGCACGACGAGTTGAGCGGGCTGGTCACCCAGTGGCGTGCAGCCTGGTACGGGGAGGACGGAGCGGCCCCTCGCGAGCTGCGGCTGGTCGCCGATGATGACGGCCGACTCACGGTCCGTGACTCCCGTTCCGGGGCTCTCCGGACGCACCCCGTTGACTCGGTGACCGGCCGGCTGCTGCGTCGGCTGTCCTCGCCGGCCAAGCCCGAGCAGCTGGCCCGGGATTGGCCGGAGGGGCCGGACGATCTGCGGCAACGCCTGGACACGCTGACCGAACAGCGGTTCCTCTTCGCGGAGAACGGCCGGGTGATGAGCCTGGTGCTGACCGGAGCGGACGGTGAGATCGAGGAACCCGCGCGGGAGGAGCGCGCCACGGTCGGTGCCCGGCTGCTGCTGCCGCTGTTGTCGGAGGCACCTCGATGACGGTCGAGACCACCCCGATGCTCCCGCTGGTCGTCGAGGGGCACGGCGAGTCGGCCGTCGAACGGCTGCGCGCCCGGCGGGAGGAACTCCGGGCCGCGCTGCGCGAACGCGGTGCGCTGCTGCTGCGCGGCTTCGACGTCGGGGGAGCCGATGGCTTCGCGGACATCGTCCGCGCGCTCTCCGGCGAGCCGCTGCCGTACACCGAGCGTTCCTCCCCCCGGAGCGTGATCAAGGGGAACGTCTACACATCCACCGACTACCCGCCCGGTGAAGAGATCTTCCTGCACAACGAGAACTCGTACCAGGCGAGTTGGCCGCTGACCCTGTACTTCCACTGTGTGCGCCCGCCGCTGACCCGGGGCGCCACGCCGCTGGCCGACACCCGGCGGGTGCTGGCCGCCGTCGACGACGAGGTGCGCCGAGAGTTCGACCGGCGCGGCTGGACGGTCGTACGCAACTACGGCGACCTGGTCGGCCTGCCGTGGCAGGAGGCGTTCGCCACCGAGGACCGCGCGGAGGTCGAGCGGTACTGCCGGGAGCGGGACATCGAGGCACAGTGGCTGGCCGGCGGCGGGCTGCGCACCCGGGCGGTACGGGAGGTCGTGCACCGGCATCCGGTGACCGGCGAGCCGGTGTGGTTCAACCACGCGACGGTCTTCCACGTCACGACGCTGCCGGAGTCAGTCCGGCTGGGGCTGCTGGAGATGCTGGGCGAGGAGAATCTCCCCAGCCAGACCTACTACGGCGACGGCGGACCGATCCCGGACGCCGTCATGGACCATCTCCGGGCCTGCTACCGGGCCGCGGCAACCCGTTTCGACTACCGTGCGGACGACGTCCTGGTGATCGACAACATGCTGGTCTCGCACGGCCGCGAGCCGTTCACGGGGCCCCGCCGGATCGCGGTCGCCATGGCGGAGCCGTACACCCCTGAACGCTAGCCCCAGGACGGAAGACCCTCTCATGTTCGCGCGTTCACTCTGGTCCAACCGGGACTTCTCCGTCTTCTGGGCGGTCCAGGCGCTGTCCGAGGTCGGCAACGCCTTCTCCCTGGTGGCGCTTCCGCTGCTGGTGCTGCACACCACCGGGTCGGCGGCGCAGATGGGGTTGCTCACCGCCGTCGCCGGCGCCACCTCGTTGCTCACCGGTCTGGTCGGCGGCGCCTGGGCCGACCGCTTCGACCGGCGGCGCCTGCTGATGCTGTGTGATGCCGCCCGGCTGGTGCTGTACGGCGCGATCCCGGTCTGCTGGGCCCTGACCCCGCAGATCTGGCTGCTGTACGTGGTCATGGCGCTGGCCTCGGTCTTCGAGATGCTGTTCAAGATCACGTATGTCACCGCCGTGGCGAACCTCGTCGACAAGGAGCAGATCGTCGCGGCGAACGGCCGGCTGGAGGCGACGAACGCGATCGCGTACATCGCCGGGCCGGCCCTGGCCGGTGTGGTGGCCGGGTTCTTCGGGCCGACGGCCGCCGTTGCGATCAATGCGGGCAGCTTCGGGATCTCTCTGGTGGGCCTGGCGTTCATCAGGTTCAGGCCCATCGCGCGGCCGTCGGCAGACGAGGCCGAGAGCAAGGCGGCCCGGGCCCAGGACCTGCGCTCCGGCTTCCGGGTCGGCGCCGCGTTCCTGTGGCGCACGCCGGTGCTGCGGGCGCTCACCGTGCTGCTGACCGTCACCACCTTCCTCAGCCTGGGCATGACCGACGTGTTCATCTACCACCTGCGGCACGGTCTTGGGCAGGACGAACGCACGGTGGGCTACGTACTCGCGCTGGCCGGGCTCGGCACGTGCGCGGCCGCCGCCGCGACCGCCAGGCTACGCCGCTCCTGGGGGTTCGGCCCCTGCTGGCTCGGCGCGATGAGTCTGTGCTCGGTGTCGGTGCTGGTGCTGGGCAACACCGGGCAGGTGTCCATGGCGGCCGTGACGATCTGTCTTTACTCCTTCGGCATGGCACTGGCGGGCGTCTGCTCGATGTCCCTGCGGCAGCAGGTCACGCCAGACCATCTGCTCGGCCGGGTTACCTCTGCGTTCTGGACGATCCACGGCAGCCTCGCGCCCCTCGGCGCGGCCCTGCTCACCGCCCTGGTCGGCCGACTAGGGACACGCGGGCCGCTGACCGCAGTGGCGGTCGTTTTCCTGGCCGTGGTGGTGGCCGCCGCCTTTACTCCCATTCGACAGCGCCAACCGGAGCAGACCGCCTCACCGCTCCCGCAGACGCGGCCCACTGATGCGCCGCTACCACGAGAGGAGAGTCACGGGGATGACGCCGAAGCCCGACGATGACGACCGGCTGTACAAGGTCGTGGTCAACCATGAGGAGCAGTACTCCGTCTGGCCCGCCGACCGGGACAATCCGGCCGGATGGTCGGACGCGGGCAGGACCGGCCCGAAGTCCGACTGTCTCGCTCATATCGAGGACGTGTGGACCGACATGCGTCCGCTGAGCCTGCGCCGTCACCTGCGGGCGGGCGAACAGGATGTACCGGACGGACGGAACGGATAGGACGGACCGGTGGCGGAGGGCGCCGACCGGGCGGGCTGACTCCCGGTCCGTCACCGCACCCGCCGTACCGCGAACCAGGGAAGGCCATCGTGCACGACGACCTGGAAACACGACCGACGGCCCGCTCGGCAGGGGCGCCCCGGCTGCCGCTCTCCCACGGCCAGAAAAGACTTTGGTACCTGGAGCAAATCGCCGCCGCTGCCCCGGTCCACCACGTGTCCTCCGCCACTCTAGTCGAGGGCCCGCTGGACGCCGGTCGACTGGAGTCCGCCCTGCGGGACTGTGTCTCCCGCCACGAGCTGCTCCGAAGTACCTTCGACGATCGCGGGGACGGGCCGAGCCGTACCGTCCGTGCGACGGCCGACGTGCCGCTGCGGCAACTGGACCTCGAGGGAGGATCCGCGCCGGGCACGGACGCCCGGGACGGATCCGTGCCCGAGGCGGAGCTGCGCGGTGTACTCGCCGAGGAGAGCGGTCGGCCCTTCGCCCTCGGCAGCGGGCCCGTACTGCGTGCCACCCTGGTGCACACCGGCAAAGAGCGGCACGTGATGCTGCTCACAGCGCACCGCATCGTCGCCGACCGGGCCTCGCTCACTGTGCTGGAACATGAACTGGCCTGCCGTTACGCGGCATTGAGCGAGGGCCCGGTGCAGCTCCCGCTCTCGTACGCGGACCGGACGCCCCTGGAGCGGGCGGTCCTGGAGCGGGAAATCCGGGACGAGGGGCTGCCGTACTGGAAGCGGCGGTTGGCGGGTCTCCCGCCGCTCGACCTGCCGGTCGACCGGATTCGGCCGAGGACACCGACCCACCGGGCGACGGGCCGCGGCCTGCTCCTCGACGCCCGGCACGCCGAGGCCCTGCGGCGGCTCGCCCGCGAGGAAGGCGTACCGGCGTGGACGGTGCCAGCGGTCGCCTTCGCCGTGCTGCTGGCGCGCTGGACGGGTCGGCACGACCTGGTGTTCGGCACCCCCGTGGACCGTCGTCCGCCGGAGTCCACGCGGACAGCGTTCGGGCCGTACGAGGATCTGCTCCTGCTGCGGGTCGACCTGGCGGGCCGTCCCTCCTTACGAGAAGCGGTGCGTCGCGTCGCACGCACCCGGGACGAGGCGGAGCGGCACGCCGACGTCTCCTTCGGACGGCTCGTTCAACTCTGCGGTCAGGAGCGGGACTTGAGTCGTCACCCGCTCTGCCAGGCGGTCTTCGCCATGACGGGGGCGCGGCGTACGGGCTTCACCGCGGCGGGGCTCACCACGTCCGCACTCGCCCTGGACGACGCGACCATCCCCTACGACCTGCAGTGCACGGTGACAGATGACGATGGGCGGGGCGGCCTCGGGGCCGAGTTGCGCCTCGCGTCCGACCTGTGGCTGCCGGAGTCGGCTGACCGCATGGCGACCGCTTTCCGCACTCTGCTCACCGCCCTCGCCGAGACCCCCGACCGGCGGATCGGGGAGATTCCGGTGCTGTCGCCCGAGGACCGGGCCCGGGTCGACGCCTGGAACGCCACCGACCGTCCCCTGCCCGAACCGGCTACCGTGGACGGCCTGTTCCTCGCGTGGGCGGAGCGTACCCCGCAAGCTCTCGCCCTCACCGACCGCACCGGAACCTGGACGTACGCGCGGCTACGGGGGCGGGCCGAGCGTGTCGGACGGACCCTGATCGGGGCTGGCGTCACCCCGGACTCCGTCGTCGCCCTGCACATGCGACGCTCCGCCGACCTGGTCACGGGCATGCTCGGCGTGCTCCTGGCCGGCGGCGCCCCCCTCGTCCTCGACCCCGGCCACCCCGAGGAACGACTGCGGTTCATGGCCGACGACGCCGAGATATCGGCTGTCCTCAGCCGCGCCGAACCCCCCGCCTGGCTGCACGGCCTGGGCGTACCCGTACTGCGACTCACCCACGCGGAACACGACAGCGCCGATACGTCCGCAACGCAGCGGCAGGGGCCCTTGACAGCTGGGCCGACACACGACAAGCCTGTGGCAGCTGGCCCGGAGCACGTCAGGCATTGCCCCGTCGGCCCGCTTCCGCGGTCCCGCTCCCACCCCGTCGGGCTGGCCGCGGTGGTGCACACCTCTGGGTCGACCGGGCGGCCCAAGGCTGTCGGCATACCCCATCGGGCCGTCGTGCGGCTGATCACCGCGACCGACTACGTGTCCATCGGCCCCGGCGACGTCCTGCTGCACCTTGGCGACCCGGCCTTCGACATCACCGCCTTCGAGGTGTGGGGGGCGCTGTGCAACGGCGCCCGGGTGGACGTGCTGCCCGGCGACGAACCCCTCGGGCCCGACGAGGTGCTGGCCGCGCTGCGTGAGCTGCGGCCGACGATCGTCGCCCTCACCGGCACCCTTTTCAACCGGGTGGCCGACATCGACCCGAGGGCTTTCGGCGGGCTGCGCCACCTGTTTGTTGTCGGAGAGGTGATGGACCCCCGTCGTACGCGCGCGGTGCTGCGCGGCGGCGCGCCGCCCGGGCACCTGCACAATGGGTACGGCCCGAGCGAGAACGCGACGTTCTCCACAACCCACCAGGTGGACCGGCTGTCCGAGGACACCCTGAGCGTGCCTATCGGCTGCGCCCTCACCAACACCACGCTGCACGTGCTGGACCAGGAGCTGGACCCCGTGCCGATCGGGGTGACCGGCGAGTTGTACGTCGGTGGGCTGGGGGTCGCCCGGGGTTATCTGGGCAGCCCGGGCCACACCGCGGAGCGCTTCTTGCCGGATCCGTTCGCCTCCAGGCCAGGGGCGCTGATGTACCGCACCGGAGACCTGGTGCGAAGGCTCCCGGACGGGGCGTTGGACTTCCTCGGCCGGGCCGACCAGCAGGTGAAGATCCGTGGCTACCGCATCGAGCCGGGGGAGGTCGAGGCGGCGCTGCTGGACCGCGACGACGTGCGCGAATGTGTCGTGCGGGCGGTTGACGTCGCCGGGGACCGGCGGCTCGTCGCCTACGTCGTCCCCGGGCCGGGGCGCCGACTGTCCCCGCCGGAGCTGCTGGGCGGGCTGCGGGACCGGCTGCCGTCGCACATGGTGCCCGGCCATGTCGTCATGCTCGACGAGTTGCCCACGACGCCCAGCGGGAAGATAGACGGACGGGCGCTGCCCGGCATCGCCGAGGGTGCGGCTGGTCCGCCGGGCGCCGACACCGTGCCGCCGAGGACGGCGACGGAGCGCGCGCTGTGGGAGATCTGGGCGGATGCCCTGCGCGTGCGGTCCTTCGGCGTGCACGACAGCTTCTTCCTCGTCGGCGGTCACTCGCTGCTGGCCTCGATGGTGCGCACCTCGGTCCGCGAACGACTCGGGGTGGCCCTGCCGTTGCGCACCCTGTTCGACGCGCCGACTCTGGCCGGCCTCGCCGTCGAGGTCGAGCGGGCCGTCGACGCGGCGGCGGCCGTACCGGCGTCCGCGCGAGCGGACGACGACTCGGAACAACTCGACGGCCTGGTGGCCGAACTGGAGCGGCTCGCCGAGTCCCGGCGCGCCGAGGGACGAGCGGGGGGAGCCGCATGACGCGCACCACGAAGACGGCCGACGCGATCGACGCGGATCTGCGGGGCAGGATCGAACGCCTCCCTGCCGGGCAGCGGGCCCTGCTGCGACAGCGTCTGTGGGAGAAGGGCGCCCCGACCGGGCTGCCCGCCCTGGACGACGACGGGGAGGCCCCCGCATCCTTCACCCAACGACGGATGGCGTTCCTGTCCGGGCTGGATCCGGACAGCCCGGCCTACCACAGCCCCGTCGTGCACCGCCTCACCGGACCACTGGACGACAACGCCCTCGAAGCCGCCCTCAACGACCTGCTGCGCCACCATGCCGTCCTGCGCACCGTTCTTCCGGTCCGGGACGGCCGTACCGTGCAGCGGGTCCTGCCGCACCGGCATCGCGCGCTGCCCGTCGTAGACCTGTCCGCACTGCCCGGGCACGACCGGCAGGCGGAGGCCGAGCGACTCGCGCGGGCGGACGCCGAGAAACGGTTCGACCTGGCCGAGGGACCGCTGATGCGGTTCCGGCTGCTCCGCCTCGCGGCCGACGACGCGGTCCTGGTACTCACCTTCCACCACGCGGTCGTCGATGGCTGGTCGCTGGGCGTCCTCCTGAGCGATCTGGGCACCGCGTACGGGGCGCGCGTGGACGGGCAGACGCCCGAACCGCCCGCCCACACGGTGCAGTACGCCGAGTACGCCCGCTGGCAGCACGAGTGGGCCGAAGGCGCCGAGGCCGCAAGCCAGTTGGACTACTGGGAACGCCGGCTGGCCGGTGCCCCGGACCCGATGCCACTGCCCGCCGACCGTCCCCGGCCCGAGCGCCCCCAGGGGCGCGCCGAGTCCACGGTGTTCACCATTCCCGCGCCCGTGACCGACGAGTTGCGGAAGATCTCCACGCGCACCGGCAGCACCCTGTTCATGGTGCTGCTCGCGGCGTTCCAGATCGTGCTCGCCCGGTACGGCGGCCACGACGACGTGGTGGTCGGCACTCCCGTTGCCAACCGCCGCTACCGCGGCTTCCACGATCTGGTCGGCTTCTTCGCCAATTCGGTCCCGCTGCGCTCGCGGGTCGCATCGGAGGCGTCCTTCGAGGACTTCCTAGCCGAAGTCCGCACGACGTGCCTGGAGGCGTACGAGAACCAGGACGTGCCCCTCGACCTAATCGCCCGGCGGCTGCACCCGGAGCGCAGCCCCGGCCGGAATCCGATTTACCAGGTCAACTTCACCCTGCACAACACGCCGCCGCGTCCAGTTCGTACCCTGCCGGGCGGGATCGGTCTCATTCCACTGGACCACCTGGACCACGACGCCGCCCGCTTCGACCTCGACCTGAACATCTGGGAGACCGACGCCGGACTGGAGGGCCGGCTCATCCACGCCACGGACCTGTTCGACACGGCGACCGGTGAGCGGCTCACCCGATCGCTGGGTGTCCTGCTCGACGCCGTGACCGCCACCCCCTACACACGGATCGATGAACTGCCGCTGCTGACAGCCGTGGAGAGCGAGCAGGTCCTGCGCGAGGGTCACGGCGCACCTGCCGACCGCCCCGAGGACACGCGCGTGGACCGGCTCTTCGCCGAGCGGGCGCGCACCGCCCCCGACACCGTGGCCGTGTCGGCGCCGGGCCGCGCCGACCTGACCTTCCGAGACCTCGACCGCCGCGCCAACGGCCTCGCCCACCGGCTGCGTGGCCTCGGCGCCGGTCCCGGCCGCGTGGTCGCGGTGCTGCTGCCCCGCACGCCCGAGGCGCTGGTCGCGCTGCTCGCCGTGCTGAAGAGCGGCGCCGCGTACGTAGCGCTCGACCCGGCCTATCCGAAGGCCCGGCGCGATCACATGCTGCACGACAGCGGGGCCATGCTGGTGGTCACCGACGCACGACCGGCGGACCCGGCGTTCCCTGCCGTCCCGGACATCCCGACCATCGTGGTGGACCCGGACCGGATGGCCGAGGAGGCGACCGGGGCCCCGCCGGAAGGAGACGGCGGGCCCGACGACCTGATGTACCTGATGTACACCTCCGGCTCGACCGGCGGGCCCAAGGGCGCCATGCTCTCCCACCGTCAGGTCGCCAACTACCTGCTGTGGGCGGTGGAGACGTACCTGCCGCCCGGGGCGGACGGCGCTGTCCCCGTGCACTCCTCGCTTTCCTTCGACCTGACCGTGACGAGCCTCTTCGCCCCGCTGCTGGCCGGTCGGCGCCTGCTGCTCGCCGACGACTTCGGCACACCCGGCGAGGCCCTGCGCGTCTCGGCCGAGGCGGACACCGGCCTGGCCTTCGTGAAGCTCACCCCCTCGCACCTGAAGATGCTGGAGGGCTCCACGGCCCCCGCGCGTGCCGGGGCGTGGACCCGCACCCTGGTCCTCGGTGGCGAGGAGCTGCACGAGGAGCAGCTCGCGGCCTGGCGCACGGCTGCCGGAGCGCCCCGGATCATCAACGAGTACGGCCCGACGGAGACCGCCGTGGCCTGCGCCGCGTACGACAGCGCGCAGCCGGCCGGCGGCTTCGGCCGCGTGCCGATCGGCAGGCCGGTGCACCACGCGCGGCTGTACGTGCTCGACGAGGCGATGAACCCGGTGCCACCGGGCGCGCCCGGAGAGCTGTACGTCGGTGGGGCAGGCGTCTGCCACGGCTACTGGAACCGCCCCGGCCTGACGGCGGAGCGCTTTATCCCCGACCCCTTCGGCGGGGAGCCAGGCGGACGTCTGTACCGGACCGGTGACCGGGTGCGGCGGACGGCCGGCGGAGACCTCGAATACCTGGGCCGCCTCGACGACCAGGTGAAGATACGCGGTCACCGGGTCGAGCCGCAGGAGGTGGCCGCCGAACTGGCCCGGGATCCGGCGGTCCGGGAGGCCGCCGTGATCGCGCACGGCCCCACCCCCGAGTCCCGGCAGCTGATCGCTTTCGTCAGCCCCGACACCAACGTCGGCGCACCGTCGGGCGCGGCGGCCGAGACGGACTGGGTGAGCCGCTGGCAGACGCTGTACGAGGACACCTACAGCTGCGGGGAGCGCCCCGCCGACCCGTCGTTCGACCTGGCCGGCTGGAGCAGCAGCTACACCGGCGACCCGATCGAGGCCGATGCGATGCGCGAGTGGCTCGACACCACGGTCGACCGCATACGCACGCTGCGGCCGAACCGGGCCCTGGAGATCGGCTGCGGCACCGGCCTGATCCTCGCCCGGGTCGCCCCCGACTGCGACTTCTACCAGGGTGTCGACCTGTCCGAGCAGGTCATCGAACGGCTGCGGCACGAGATCGGCACCATTGTCGCCCCTGAGCGGATCGGGCTGCGGGCCGGCCCCGCCCATCTCGCGATGCGCCCGGGAGAGACGTACGACACTGTGATCCTGAACTCCGTCGTCCAGTACTTCCCGTCCGTGGACTACCTGTTGGCGGTCCTTGAGCGGGCGATCGACGCGCTGCCCGCCGGTGGTCAGGTGTTCCTCGGCGACCTGCGCAACCTCGCCCTCCTGGACGCCTTCCACGCCTCCGTCGCCGCCCACCGGGCGAAGCCGGGCACGCCCGACGCCGTCCTGCGCGCCGAGACCACCTGGCGCGTGGAGACCGAGAACGAACTCTGCCTCGACCCCCGGTTCTTCAGCGGACTGACCGCACGGTGGCCGAGGGTCGGCTCGGTAAGGGTCCTGCTGAAGCGGGGAACGGCTGACAACGAACTGACCCGGTACCGCTACGACGTCGTCCTCACCGTCACCGGCGAGCGCACGGCGGACGACGGCCCCGGGGCCGGGCCAGCCGGGTCACTGCCGAAGAGGGACTGGCAGGCGGAGGGCCTGGACGCCGACGGCCTGGACGCGCTGCTCGGCGCCGAACGCCCCGCCCGGCTCGTGCTGCACGGCATCCCCAACGCCCGGCTGACAGAGGATTTGCGGCTGCTGGCCCGGCTCTCCGGCGCGGCACAGGACGCCGTACGGCCGGGCGCCGACCCGGAGGAGCTGTGCCGCCTGGCCCGGCGCCATGGGTACGAAGCCGAACCGAGCTGGGCCGAGGGACGGTCCGACGGCTCCTTCGACCTGCTGCTGCACCGCCGGGGAACGCCGCCGACGGCGCTGCCGCCGGTCGTCACCGCCACGGAGCCGCACCGGCTCGCCACCGCACCGCTGTGGCGCCCTGCGGCTCTCGCCGCACTGCCCGGGATCGAGTCCCGGCTCGCCGAACGGCTACCCGGTCCCCTTCTCCCCGCCCGCTATGTCCTGCTGCGCCGGATCCCGCTCAACGCCAACGGCAAGGTCGACCGCGCCGCGCTCACGGACCTGCTGCTGACAACCGAGGACAAGGACGGCACCGGGGACTACGGGGTGCGGTCGGAGGTCGAACTCACGTCCACGCAACGGCGGATGGCCGCCATCTGGAGCGAACTGCTCGGCCGCGACGGTATCCGTGCCGAGGACGACTTCTTCGACCTCGGCGGGCACTCCCTCCTCACCTTCCGCCTCGTGTTCCGGCTGCGCGAGGAGTTCGAGGTGGAGGTGCCGATCCGCGGCCCGTTCGACGCCTCGACACTCGGCGCACTGGCCGCCCTCGTCGACGGCCTGGTCGCCGAGAAGAACCGGCCCCTGCTGCCCGCGCTGGCCCCCGCCGAACGGGACGGGACCGTACCGGCCTCCTTCGCCCAGGAACGCCTGTGGTTCCTCCACCAGATGGACCCAGGCACCGCCCAGTACAACTTCCCGGTCCTCGTCCGGCTGAGCGGCGAACTCGACGTCGGCCTGCTGCGCCGAGCGGTGGCGGAGATCGTACGGCGGCACGAGGTACTCAGAACCGTGATCACCGCCCGCGACGGGCAGCCGTTCCAGACCGTACTGCCCGCCGAGCCTCCCGCGCTCCCGCTCACCGACCTCACCTTCCACCCGCCGGAGCGACGGGAACCGGAGGCGCAGCGGCTGGCCAGGGAGCAGTACGCCGAGCCCTTCGACCTGGCCACCGGGCCCATGCTGCGGGCCGGGCTGCTCCGGCTGGGCGTGGAGGACCATGTTCTGCTGCTGACCGCCCATCATGTGACGGTGGACGGCTGGTCGGCCGCCGTCCTGCTGGACGAGCTGGCTGAGCTGTACACGGCGGGCCGCGAGCACCGAGCGCCCCGCCTGCCCGAACTGCCCGTGCAGTACGCGGACTACGCGGTCTGGCAGCGCCGGCTCGCCGAGGCCGGCCACTTCGACCGTCTGGTGGATCACTGGACGGCACGCCTGAGGGGCATCCTCGACCTGCCGGGGCTCCCCTTGGACCGGCCGCGCCCGGCGCACCCCCAAAACCGAGGCGAGAGCCTGCGCTTCCGGATCCCGGCCCCGACCACGGACGGGATACGCGCGCTGTGCCGGGAGGAGGACAGCACCCTGTTCATGGCGCTGCTCGCTGCCCTGTACGCGGTGGTGAACCGGCGGACCGGGGAGACTGATCTCGTGGTGGGCTCGGACGTCGCCGGCCGCTCCGACAGCAGGACCGAGCCGCTGATTGGCTTCTTCGTCAACCAGATCGTACTGCGCGCCGACCTCACTGGTGCCCCGACCTGGCGCGAATTGCTTGGTCGCACCAAGGACGTGGCGCTGGACGCCTACGCGCACCAGGACCTGCCGTTCGAGGAGGTCGTCAAGGCACTCAGCCCGCCCCGCACCCGCAACCTGAGCCCGCTGTTCCAGATAAAGCTGGTACTCAACAGCAACCGGCGGGCTGCCGACGCCATGGCCGGCCTGCGGCTGAGCCCGTTCACGGTGGACCTCATCGACACCAGCCGCTTCGACGTCACCCTCGTCCTGGAAGAGGACGACGACGGGGTCGCCGGGTTCCTCAACTACGATCCGGACCTCTTCGACGCGTCGACCATGGAGGAACTGCGCGAGCAGTACGTCGCGCTGGTCGCGGACATGGCCGCCAGGCCGGACGCCTCGATCGCCGAAACACCCCTGCCCACGACGGCTCCCACGGCCCGTTCCGCTCCGGGCCGGGCCAGGCGGCGCGGCCCCGGGGCCCTGCGCGCGATCAAGCCCACCAAGGTCGCCGTGGCCTCCGACGACATGGTCGTACGGGAGCCGCTGCGGGACGGCGCCGACCTGCCGCTCGTGCTGCGCCCGGGCCACCCTGACGTCGACCTGGTGGCCTGGGCCCGCTCGCACCGCACTCGGCTCGACACCGACCTGGAACGGCACGGCGCCCTGCTGTTCCGGGGCTTCGCCGTCACCGACCCGGACGCCTTGGAACGCTTCGCCTCCGTGTTCGTCGACGACCTCTTCGGCGAGAACGGCGAGCACCCACGAGCCGCACTCAGCGGCAACGTCTACACGCCGGTGTTCTTCCCGCCGGAGGAGAAGCTGCTCTGGCACAACGAGAACTCCTTCAACGACGAGGGCCCGACCCGCATCTGGTTCTGCTGCGCACGCCCGGCCGACTCCGGCGGCGAGACACCCCTGGTCGACAGCCGCGCCGTCCACCGAAGGCTGGACCCGGCGGTGCGCGAGGAGTTCACCGCCAAGGGGGTCATGTACGTCCGCAACTACGGCACCGGACTTGGCCTCGACTGGCGGGACGTCTTCCGGACCGGGGACCGGGCCGAGGCCGAGGCCTGCTGCGCCCGACAGGGACTGCGCTACGAGTGGCACGGCGACCGGTTGCGCACCACCGCCGTACGGCCCGCCGTGCTGCGCCATCCGCGCACCGGCGAGTCGTCCTGGTTCAACCAGGCACAGCACTGGCACACCGCCTGCCTCTCCGCGGAGGTACGGGAGTCGCTGCTGTCCACCATGGCCCCGGAGGAACTCCCGCGCAGCTGCCAGTTCGGCGACGGCACCGAGATACCCGACGAGGCGATGCACGAGATCCTGCGGGTCTACCAGGAGCTGGAGGTCTCCTTCCCCTGGGAGCGCGGTGACGTGATGCTGCTGGACAACATCCTCACAGCCCATGCCCGTAATCCCTTCCGCGGCGAGCGCGAACTCCTCGTCGCCATGGGCGACATGGTGAGGTACCAGTGACGGCGGAGGCGGAGCAGGAGCGGCAGGTGGAGGGGTTCCGGCTGTCGTTCCGGCAGCGGCGGCTGTGGGAGCTCGCAGAACGCGGCGTGCTGTCCTGGGCGCAGGTGCTCGTCACCGTCGACGGCGAGCTGGACACGGAACGGCTCGCGGCCGCGCTGCACGACACGGTGGCCCGGCACGAGATTCTCCGCTCGGTCTACCGGCGGGTGCCGGGCGCCCGCAACGCGCTACTCGTCGTCCACGACGCGGACCGTCCGGGCCCACACTGGTCCCACTCAGAGCTGGGCCACCTGGACGAGACGGCGCGCCGCCGCAGGCTCGACGAGGAGGTCCGCGCCCGGCGGAAGCAGCCGCACGGCGGGCCGGGCGATCCGGTGCTGCGGGCCGCCCTCTTCGCCCTCGGCCCCCGTCGGCACTTGCTGCTGCTCACCACCACCGCCCTGGCCGCAGACGGCCACACGCTGCGGCTGCTCGTCGACGAGCTGGCCGAGCGGTACGCGGGCACACCGCCCACCGACGAGGTGCTGCAGTACAGCCAGTTCGCCGAGTGGCAACACCAGGAATTCGGCGAGGAACCACCGCACCCGGCACTGGGCGGACCCACCCCACGGCTGTCCTTGCCGCTCCGTCGGCCTCCCGACTCTGACCGGCCGGAGCGCCGTACCGTCACCGCGCCCCTGCCGGACGCCGTCACGACGGCCGTCCACGACTACGCGCGGCGGCGGCGTGTGCGGCCGGGGGCTGTGCTGCTCGCCTGCTGGCAGACGCTGCTGGCCAGGATCAGCGGACAGCACGACGTCACCGTCGACGCGCTACTCAGCGGCCGGGAGTTCGAGGAGACGGCCACCGTCCTCGGCCACTTCGCCCAGTGGGCGGAGATCACCGCGCGGATCGACCCCGGTCTGGTCCTGGACGCCCTCGCCGCCCGCGCGGAACGCGCCCTGTCCGACGCCGAGGAGACCCAGCAGTACGCCCCGCCCTCCGGCGCCGCGGAGCAGGCGGGGCGCGACATCGGCTTCCTCTGCGCGGACACCCCGGTACCACGGTGCGCCGGCGGCGTCACCTTCGCCGTGGCCTGGGACGACGTCGAGACCGAGTCCCACGCCCTACGGCTGACCTGCGCCCTGAGCGCGACGGAAGGCCGCACGACCTGGCACTACGACGGCCGGCAGTTCGACGACGCGTATGTCCGGGTGCTCGCCGACCAGTACGCCATACTTCTCGCCGCGCTGCTGGCCGCGCCCGCCACCCCGGTGCGCGAGGCGAGCCTGCCTCCCGCGGCCGGCGCCGCCCAGCTGCGAGCCCGCCTCCCGGAGCCGGCGGACGGCTGGTGTCTGCACGGCCTCGTCGAGCGGCAGGCCCGACGGTCCCCGGACGCCCTCGCCGTCGTGGCCGGAACCGATCGGCTGACCTTCCAGGAACTCGACACGTGGGCGGACCGGTGGAGCGGCGTGCTGCGCGCCCGGGGCGTCCGCGTCGAAACCCCGGTGGCGGTGCGGGCGGCCCCCTCGGCCGCGCTGGTCGTCGCCCTGCTGGCCGTGCTCAAGGCCGGAGGGACGTATGTGCCGCTCGATCCACTGCTCCCGCCCCTGCGGACCCGGGAGCTGCTGGAGCGGGCCGGATGCCGCACGCTGCTCACCGACCGCCCGGACGAGGCGGTGGCAGTCGAGGGCGTCGCGTGCGTTGACCTGCGCAACCTGCCACCCGCCAGTACGGACGGGGAAGCAGCACCCGGACGGTCGTGCGAGGCAGGCCCGGACCACCTCGCGTACATCATGTTCACTTCCGGCTCCTCCGGGACACCGAAGGGGGTGATGTTGCCGCACCGGGCTGTGTGCGACTACCTGCTGTGGAGTGCTCGGACGTACGTCGCTGCAGGCGCCGTTCGCGACGATGGTGTGGACGACGCCCAGAGCGACGGCGCGGACGGCCGGAGCGGCGAGGGCGGAGCGATGGCGCATTCCTCGATCGGCTTCGACCTCACCGTGACGAGTCTGTTTCTGCCGCTGATCACAGGTCGTCCCGTCTTCCTCGACCCCGCCTGGCGGGACGCCCTCGCCCTCTCCGCGGACCTGGCCGACCGGACCGGCCTGGACCTGCTCAAGCTGACCCCGTCGCACCTGAAGGTCGTCAATCAGTCCGTGGAATCACGGGACTTCACCGGCACCACCAGCTCCCTCGTCCTCGGCGGTGAGGCCCTCGACAGGAGCGCGGTCGACACCTGGATGACACACGCACCGGGGACGAGGATCTTCAACGAGTACGGGCCGACCGAGACCGCCGTCGGCGTGTGCGTGCACGAGGTGGGTGCCCACGACGGCCCCGGCCCCGTCCCCATCGGCCAGCCCATGGACCACGCCGAGGTCCTCGTCCTGGACGAGGACCTCGCCCCTGTGCCGGTGGGCGTGCCGGGTGAGATCTACATCGGCGGCACGAGCCTCGCCCGCGGATATCTGGGCGCCCCGGCCGCCACCGCCGAACGGTTTGTACCGCACCCCTTCTCACCGGAACCCGGCCGCCGTCTGTATCGCTCGGGCGACCTCGCCTGCGTCGGCCCGGACGGCCTGATCCGATACCTGGGGCGAGTGGACGACCAGATCAAGGTCAACGGGGTACGGGCGGAGCCCGAGGAGATCCGGGCCGTGCTGCTGCGGCACCCTGCGGTGCGGGACGCGGCAGTCGTCCTGGTCTCGGGCGAGGAGTACGGCGACCACCTGGCCGCCTGCGTCGTCGCCGACGACGTCCACACCACGACGACGCAGGCGCTGCGCGCCCACATGGCCGAGCGGCTGCCGGCCCAGCTGGTGCCGACCGCGTATGCAAGAACCGAGGCGATACCCCTCACATCGAACGGCAAGGTGGACCAGGCCGCGGTGCGATCCCTCGTCCAGGCCGGCGGCACCGGGTTCTCGGTCTCGTCGGTGGGCGGGGCCGACATGCCGCCGGCCGACCCGGTGGAGGCCGCCGTGGCCCGGGTCTTCGAGGAACTGCTCGGCGTCGCCCCCGTCAGTGCGGACGACGACTTCTTCACGCTCGGCGGCCACTCCCTGCTGGCCGTACGGCTGATCGCACGGCTCAACGGGGAGTTCCACGCCGAGCTCCCGGTCCCCGTGCTCTTCTCAGAACCGGATACGGGGCCGGGGCCGGAGCATGAGGTGGGGCGGCCCGGAAGGGCGGCCACGCCGAGGCACCTGGCCCGGCTGCTCAAGGCGCGCGATGCCGTCCCCCACGCCCTTCCGGACGACATCGTGACACTGAGGCCCCGGGGCGAGGGCACCCCGCTGTTCTGCGTCCACCCGGCGGGCGGCGAGGCCACCGGCTTCCGCCATCTCGCCGCCTGCCCCGAGCTGCGCGGCCCGCTGTACGCCCTCCAGACATCGGCGGACGGAGCCGACCGCGAGGACCAGAGCGTCGAGGCGCTGGCCGCCCGCTATCTGGCGGCCGTACGCGCGGTGGCGCCGACCGGCCCGTATCTGCTGCTCGGCTGGTCCATGGGCGGGCTGGTGGCCTTCGAAATGGCACGGCTGCTCGAACTGCGGGGTGAGCGGGCGGAGATGGTCTTCCTCGTCGAGAGCTACCTCTCCGCACAGCTCCCGGAGTTCGACGAGGACGACGACCGGGGGAAGCCGGGCCCCGTAGCGGCGGAGGAGGATGTGAGCGCCGCCGAGCTGATCCGGCTGGACCTCCGGTGGCGTACCAACCGCGCCCATCTGCGGGCCGCCCGAGCCTACCGCCCCTCGCGGTACGCCGGCCCGGTCGCACTCGTCCAGGCTGACAAACAGGACGTGGACTTCCGGCGCGCCGCGATCCGCTCCTGGTCCTGTGTCTGTGCCCCTGCCCGGTTGACCCACCACGTCCTGGAAGGAGACCACCTAACCCTGTTCGAGCCACCGTACGTTATCGAACTCGCCCGCCTGATCGACCGGATGACGCGGTAGTCCACCGGACGCAGGAGCGTGGTTCTCATCGGCGCCGACGCTGTGGCTGTTGGCTTCCGCTCCACCGACGTCACAACCCTGGAGTGGCTGACGGCGTTCGGGCTGGCAGCGCTGAGTAGGAGCGATCGTGACCTCGGAGGCCAACTGCCGGGCGGAGCGGACCTACGGGGCGATGGGGTCGGTGACCAGGAGCCTGCTGGTCACGTCGTCGCCGGGACGCCGGCGGCGCAGGGCGACGAGGTCGGCGACGGCCTGGGCGAGGATCTGGTTGCCGATGGAGGCGTTGACCCCGTCGAAGACCTTGGACATGCCGTCCGCGATCCGCTGCCCGACCTCGTCGGGGCAGCCGAGCAGATGGTTGAGCGTCCTAAAGGCGAGCGGCCAGGCGTACTGGGACAGCAGGTCGGCCTTCCCGCCGGCCTTGAAGGCATTGATGGTCTGGGCGGCGACCTGCTCGACGTGATCCCGCAGCGCGTGCTGGTCGACGGCCCGGAGCGCGGCGGTGTTGGCGGCCCGGTAGCGGGCGTGCTCGCCGCCGGCGGAGCGCAGCGCGTTGGGCCGATACTCCATCATCGGCCGGATCGGGCAGGTGTCCGGGACGGTGGTCTGCCACCGGCGCGGGTCGGCGGGGAAGCGCTGCGGGTCGCCGAGGATACGGCGAGCGTGCTCGTAGCCGACGACCAGCGTGGCCGGCACGCCGGGCGCCAGGTCCACCGGGACCAGGGGCCCGAACTGCTCGCGCATACGCCGGTAGAAGGCGTGCGGGTCCTGGGCGAAGTCCGGCTCGTACAGGGAGATGCGAGGGGGCGCGGTGCTCACGGTCGGGGCTCCAGACGTGCGAGGTATTCGGTGAGCTGGATCAGGGCCTGCATGCAGGACGCCCGCTCGCGGGCGTCGCACACGGTCAGCGGGGTGTGTGCCTCCAAGGCGAGCGCCTCGTGGATCTCGGCGAGCGGGTAGCGGGGTGCGCCGTCGAACTGGTTGACCGCGACCGCGTACGCCACGCCGGCCTCTTCGAGGAGGGTGAGGATCTCGTGGGAGGCGTCCAAGTCGCGGGGGTCGACCAGGACCAGAGCGCCGAGGGCGCCGGCGATCAGCTCCTCCCACAGGAACCGGAACCGGGCCTGGCCTGGGGTGCCGAACAGGTAGAGCACCAGGTCGTCGTCGAGGTGCTTGCGCCCGAAGTCGACGCCGACGGTGGTGGTGCTTTTCTCCAGCGTGCGGGCCAGGTCGTCGACCAGAGCGCTGGCCTGGGTGATCGTCTCTTCCATGTGCACGGGCGGCACTTCGGAGACGCTGCCGACGAACGTGGTCTTGCCCACGCCGAAGGCTCCGGCGACCACGATCTTCGCGGTCGCCGTCACCGTCGGCGCGACGAACCGGTCAGGCGTGAGCGCGGAGGCCATGAAGGACCCTTTCGATCAGTGAGGCGGGAGGACGGTCGTCGTCCTGGGCCTGGGCGAGGGTCATCAGCCCGAGACCGATGAGGTCGGCGACGAGGATGCGGGTGGTCGAGGGCGGCAGGGCGAGTTCGGAGGCGATCTCGGCGACGGCCAGACCGCCACCGCGGGAGCCGGCGAACAGAGCCAGCAGGCGGCGCCCGTCGGCATTAAGTCCGGGGTGGGTGCCGGTAGCGGCGAAGACCACGCTCTCCAGACGCACGTCCGTACTGGGGCGGGTACGTCCGCCCGTGCGGACGTAGGGCCTGACCAGGTCGGGATCCTGCCGCGGCCTGCTCATGCCAGGGGTGCTTCCACGCCGCTGGTCACCCGGGTTTTGACGCCCAACTGGTCGCCGACGCTTCCCGCCAGCCGCAGGGCGGCCTCGCCGATCACACCGATGTCGACGTGGGGGCTGCTGGTACGGACGGCGCCCGCGATGCGGGAGTAACGGAGGTCGCCGGGTCTCACCTGGCCCAGGGCGACGGTCTGGTTGGGGTCGGTGGTGAAGCCGGCGGCCTCGCTTTCCGTCATCTTGCGCAGGGCGGCGCGGGCTTCGGCGGTGGTGGAGTGGCCGCCGCGGCGGACGATCGTGCGGTGCTCGGTGGGGGAGCGGTCCGGACGGCCTGGAGGCCGGGCAGGGAACCGACCCGGTCGGTGATGAAGTCGAAGAGGGTGTCGGCGCCGGCGCGGAAGACGGTGGCCAGGAGGTTGCTGGTGCCGGTGGTGCCGGTGGTGCCAGTAGCCCAGCAGTTGTTCGCCGAAGTCGACGCCGAAGGTCGTCGAGGTCCAGGGGGGCCGAGTCCGCCCGCACCGTGCGGGAGGTCATCGGCCTGGCCGACGTCCACCACAAGCCCGGCGAGCAAGGGTCGGTCCCCTCCTCCGGCTCGTTCCGGACGGACGGCATGGCCGTCGTGCCGTGCAGCGTGAAACAGCGTGAAAACCCTCGCCTCGATCCGCACCGGCTACGCCGGCAACCTCATTCATGATCACGGCGGGACAGCGCAGCTCCGACCGGTCGCAGTCCCGGCGGAGCGGTGCCGCCGGGACAGGGTGCCGCGGCGCCCCGGCCGCGGGCTCTCAGGAACCCTCGTCGGCTCGGTCCCCAGCGAACCGCTCTTCGAGGACTGCGACGAAGGCCGAGGCGACGAGGGCGACAGCACGGTCGTCGTCATGGGTCAGCTGACGCAGGACCTCCGGCACGGTGGTCCCCGACAGCTCGACCAGTGCCTGGGCCACGCGAATCCGCATCGCGGGGTCCGCCGTGCGCGCGGCGAGTGCGTCGACGAGCGAGGTCGTGATCCGGTCCGCGGACCCGGGGTCCCGGGACAGCGTTCCCAGGACCTCCGCCGCGTCGACGTCGTGGGAGCCCTCGACCACCATGCCGACGAGTGTCGGCACGGCCGCGGTCACGCCACGCCTGCCCAACGCCAGTGCGGCGTGCTCGCGCACCGTCGTGTCCGGGTCCCCGAGCGCCTCCGCGAGCACCACGGTCGCACCCGGGGCTTCGGACATCCCGGCGATCGCCCGCACCGCGCGCCGCCGGATGTCGACGTCTTCCGACCGCACGCCGGCGGCCAGCATCGCCACGCCGTCGCCACGCGACCGGGCGAGCGCCCAGCACAGGGCGCCTGCGACGTGGGGGTCGGATTCGGACAGGACCGCACCGGCCAGCAGCTCGGCGGGGACCGCCACGCTTTCCGGCCGGGCCAGGACGGCCTGCTGTCTGCGCGCGGCGCTGGTCGAGTCGAGCCCCTGCATGAGTTCGACGATGCGCAGGACACCCTGCCAGCCGGTGGGCGCCGACGCATCGACCGCGCGGAGCCGCTTGAGCAGCTCCTGTTCCCGCTCCAATCGATCTTCCGTCCACCGGATGAGGTCGCCGACCAGAGCGGACGGGGTGAAGGCCGGGTCCTCCAGCGCGAGCCCGATCTGCTTGAGGGAGAGCCCCAGGGACCGCAGGCTCTCCACGTGGAAGATCCTGCGGACGTCCTCGGCGGAGTACTCGCGGTAGCCGCCGACGGTGCGACCGGTCGGTCGCACCAGCCCGAGGGCGTCGTAGTGCCGAAGCATCCGCGTGCTCACCCCCGAGCGACGGGCCACCTCACCGATCAGCAATTCGAGCTCTCCGCAGCCTCGGCAGCCTCCGTCGGCCCGGTCGTCATCGTGGGCTCGGCGGCCTCCGCGGTCTGGGCGGCCTCCGCGGTCTGGGCGGCCTCCGCGGTCTCGGCGGTCTCCGGAGCCTCGCCACCTCCCGACGCGGCTGCGGCCGCGGCGGCGGCTCGTTCCGGACCGAGTGCGACGACTCGTCTCGCCTCGAAGACAGCCGCGTCGAAACCGGTCTCCGCGTCCCGCAGGAGCAGCACGGTGGCACGGGCGTGCGCGGCCACCACCGGGTCGGAGTTCGCCGCGGCCTTCTCCAGGGCGGGTTCGATCACGTCACCGAGGTCGACGAAGGCCCGGCTCAGGCTCAGCCGCACATCGCGGTCGCCGCGGCCGAGCTGCGGGACCAGTTCGTCGGCCAGGTCCTTCTTGTCGTCCTCGGGCACAAGGGCGACCGCGACGCGCCATGCCGTCCGTGCCACCTCGTCGTCGGCGTCACGCAGCATGGCGCGCGTGATCCAGGCCCACGCGCTCTTGTCGCCGATCTTGGAGAGCGTGTGCAACGCCTGACTGCGCGCCCGGGCGCGCTCGGAGTCGAGTTCCTGACGAATCCGGGGCAGGGTGATTTCCGGCGGGAGGCGGGTCAGCGCCCACGACAGCATGTCCCGCACGAAGAAGTCCGGCTCGACCGCGCACCGCTCGACGAGCGTCTCCAGGAGGCCGGGGTCGGGGTTCGAGCCGACCGCCAGGGCCGCCTGAAGGCGAACCGACGAGTCCTCAGCGCCCAGGGCGTCGACCAGGCGGGTGTTCTGCGGGGCTCCGTTTGTCGCGTTGATCGGGACCACCTCCTGTACCAAGTGGACACCTTGTCACCGTGGCAAGGTCAAACCCGTGCCAAGGTCAAACCCGTGCCAAGGTCAAACCCGTGCCCGCCGACCGGAACCGGGCTACGTGCCGGTGATTCCGAGGAGAACGCGGGTGGACCGGCGCGAGCGGGGATGGTCGCAAGGGTTCACCGGTGCCCATCGGCTGAAGCCGCCTTGGCCGGCCACCGGCGCGTTTCGGCCGCCGTCGGCGGCCCGAAATGCCAAGAGCCGGCTTCGGGTTCCTCCGAGACCTCCCCGCCGGAGCGCCCGTTGCCGCGTCCCGGTTGTCACCGTCCCGTCACAGCCGTCGGCCGATGAAACCCGCGCCCACGGTCCGGTATCTCCCTGGGCGTCAGAAGAACTTCGTAGCAGAGGATGCTCATGAAGCACCGTTACGTCTCCGCCGCCGTCGTCCTCGCCTCCGCCGCCGCGCTCGTCACCGTCGCGTGCGGGTCGTCCAGCGCCGGCCCGAACCCGGCCGCGGGCACCCCGGCCGCCTCCGCCAAGACCGGTTCGGCCACCACCGGTGCGGCCGGGACGCCGGTCGCGGCGGCCTGGAAGCCCTGCTACCTGCCCACGGGGTACCAGCACTTCCTCAAGCTGGAATCCGCCAAGGACTCCCACGGAAACACCGTCGTGCGCGTCACCCCGGAGGCGTGCAAGGTGAACACCCGGAACGACGAGGACGTCGTCTACACCTCGACGGGGGCGGTCCGGTCGCTCGGCTTCGCGTCGGGTGCGTCCGTCAAGGTACTCAAGGACACCACGACCGTGAAGGTCACCCCGAAGTGGCTGGTGAACCACAAGCTCGCCAACAGCCCCTACTTCTACTACCGCGTCAACGGCAAGAACCAGATCACCGCCATGCAGGAGATCTACCACCCGTAATGGTGCTCCCCGCCCGGCGACGCGTACGGCGGCCTCCCGCTCCCTCACATGGGCCGCGTCCCCGGGGGGTTCCGCGGTGGCGAGGCGTCTTCCGGCAGCAGCGTCCACGGCCGCGGCTCCGCCAGGGCCAGGCGGGGTTTTCGGGTGGCCCAGTGGTGGACCGCCGTCGTCATCGCGGAAGCCGGGTCCCGGACGGGGCGGGTCGGGGTGAAAGGGGCGGCCATGCCGGTGTAGCTCTGGAACATGGCGAGGAGCTTGACCGCCTCCGCCTGGAAAGGGGAGAGGCAGCGGTCGGCGAGGGGGAGGAAGAAGCGGGTCCAGGTGTCCGGGGGGATGATCGGGGGGTGGGCGATCGGCGGGGCGCCGTGGGCGGCGCGGAAGGCGTTCAGCGCGGTGCAGGTCACGTCGATCAGGGTGGAGAGGCGCAGGGCGCGGGTGCCGGCCGCCACGATCTCGGTGCGGGGAGCGCGAGGCGGTGCGCCGAGGGCCGCGTCCGCGACGGCGTCGGCGACCTCGTCCACCGGGCTGATCTCCGCGAAGCCCTCCGGGTCGCCGACGACGACCGCGGCGAGGCCCGACACGAGGGCGTGCAGCAGCGTGTACGGCCCGGAGAAGCGGGCGATGCGGCCGTCCCGTCGCCTGCCGACGACCAGCGGAGGGCGGACGATCGTCAGGGGGCCGCGGTGTTCCTGGCGCACGATCTCCTCGCACACCGCCTTGGACCACTCGTAGCCGTTGCGGTAGCCGTCGAACCCCGTGCCGTCCGCCGCCCGTTCCCCGGCGACGTACGCGGTGGACACGTGCACCAGATGTGTGTCGCGGTCGGCGAGGGCGAGGACCGCGCGCAGCGGCTCCACGTTGGCGGCGAGCGCCTCGGAGCGGGTCATCGTCCAGCGTGTGGAGGCCGCGGTGTGCACGATGACGTCCCAGTGACCGCCGAGTTCCGCCGGCGCCGGCCGCTGCCCGATCGGCCAGGGCACGACCCCCGCGTCCGGCGCGCGACGCGCCGTACGCACCAGGACGTGCCGCGGCGCGTCGGCGGCCGCGCGCAGGGTGCCGGCGGTCTCGGTGCCGATCACACCGGTGGCACCGGTGAGGAGGATGCGCATGGTTCCGTCTCCGAGCGGCGCGAGGGGTCAGGGGGGCGGGGCGAGGACGAGGCAGGCGTTCTGCCCGCCGAAACCGAAGGAGTTGGAGAGCACGGGAGCCGAACGCACCGCCCGGGGTGAGCCGGTGACCAGGTCCACGAGGTCCGCCTCCGGGCTGCTGACCGTGTTGGCGATCGCCGGGACGAGGCCCACCGACGCACAGCGCAGCGCCAGCGCCGCCTCCAACGCGCCCGAGCCGCCGATGAGATGGCCGGTGACCCCCTTGAGCGCGGTGACCGGCGGGGACTGCCCGCCGAAGCAGCGGCCGATCGCGGCGGCCTCGGCGTGGTCGTTGAGCAGCGTGGAGGTGCCGTGCGCGTTGACGTGGCCGATGTCCGACGGCGACAGCCCCGCGTCGGCGAGCGCCGAGCGCATACAGGCCGCCGCGACCGAGCCGTCCTCGTGCGGGGCCACGATGTGGAAGGCGTCGCAGTTGTCCGCGTAGCCCGTGATCTCACCGTGGACCGTCGCCCCGCGCGCCACCGCGAGGTCCCACCGCTCCAGCACCAGCATCGCCGCGCCCTCGCCCACCACGAAACCGTCGCGCCCCGCGTCGAAGGGCCGACTGGCCAGCCGGGGCTCCTCGTTGCGCAGGGAGAGCGCCCGCATCCGGGCGAAGCCGCTCATGATGACGGTCGTGACCGGCGCGTCGGCGCCGCCCGCGAGCGCCATGTCCAGCTCCCCGTACCGGATCTTGCGGGCCGCCTCGCCGAGCGCGGTGGTGCCGCTGGCGCACGCGGTGGCGTACGTGGTGCACGAGCCGCGGAACCCGAACCGCATGGCGATGCGGCAGGCCGGGGAGTTGGCCATCGTCCGGGGCACGGTGTGCACCGGCATTCCCATCGGGGAGTCTCCGTGGTCGCGCGCGGTCGCCTCCATGCTGGGCAGGCCGCCGATGCCGGTGCCCAGCTGCACCCCGGTGCGCTCCGGGGCCAGATCGCCGGGCGGGCGGGCGTCGGCGACGGCGTCGGCCGCCGCGCACAGCGCCAGCATGGTCACCCGGTCGATCTGCCGGGCCTCGCGGCGAGTCAGATACGCCTCGGGCTCGAACGGCGGCACCAGGCAGGCGAAGCGCACGGGTACGGCCTCGGCGGCCAGCCGATCGACCGGCGCCGCCGTGGACTCGGCCGCCAGAAAGGTCTGGTACGCCTCCTCCGGTGTGTTGCCCGCCGGCGACTTCACCCCGATGCCGGTGACGGCCACCCGGAACCTGCCGCGCGCGTCCCGGGCGGTCATCGCGGCTCCGCGAGCCGGGTCTCCAGCAGGTCCACGGCCTCGCCCAGGGTGTCCGCGGCGGTCAGGTCCCGCACCGGGACGCACAGTCCGAGGGCCGTCTCCAACCGGGAGCCGATCTCCATGAGTTCGAGACTGTCGACGCCGAAATCGTCCACCAGGCTGGTGGCGCCGTGGAGTTCGTCCGGCTCGGTGCCGATCACATCGGAGACGACGGTACGCAGCAGGAGGTCGAGCTGTTCACGGGTCCGGGAGGGCATGGGGGTTCCGTTCTCCTTCGGCGCGGCGCGGCGCGGACGGGCGGCGGGTTCATTTCTCGGTGCACCGGGCCGCGGCCTCGGCCGTGGCGTGGTCGAGGGCGGCCAGCGCCTCGCCCACCTCCGGCGGGCCGCAGGCGAGCGACGGCAGCAGACGGACGGTGGTGGGGCGGCTCAGGCAGGGGGAGACGAGCAGGCCCGCGTCGGCGAGGCCGAGGACGACGTCGCCGGCCAGGTGCGGGGAGGCGTAGTCGACGCCCCAGAGCAGGCCGCGCCCGCGCACCTCGCGCACCGCGCCGGCGTGCCGGCTTCGCAGCCGGGCGAGTCCTTCGGCCATGGCGTCGGCCAACTCCCCTCCATGGGCGGCGCGTTGTTCGATCGCCGCCAGGGCCGGTGGCAGTGCGGCGCAGGCCAGCGGATGACCGCCGAACGTCGCCGAGTGCAGGAACGGGTCCGCCGCCAGCGGCGCGTACAACTCCTCGGAGCACACCACCGCCGACAGGGGTACGACGCCCCCGCCCAGCGGTTTGCCCACCAGGACCGCGTCCACGGGCAGCCCCTCCGCGAGCGCCACCGACCGCTCCCCGCAGCGCCGCAGTCCGCACTGGATCTCGTCGGCGATGACGAACGCCCCGTGCCGCCGGGCGTCCGCGCACCAGCGCCGCAGCACGGCCGGGGGCAGGGGTACGACGCCGTTCTCGCCCTGCACGGGTTCGAAGACGATCGCCGCCAACCCGTCGCGAGAGGCGGCTCTTTGGACGGCCTCGGCATCCTCCGGGTCCGCGTGCGCCACGTCGGTCACGCTGCCGCGCAGCCCGGCGCGGAAGAGCGGGCTGTGGGTGAGCGCCAGCGCCCCGATGGACTTGCCGTGGAACCCCCCGCGCACCGCCAGCACCCGGCTCCGCCCGGACGCCAACCGGGCCAGCTTGACCGCCACCTCCACCGCGTCGGCGCCGTTCAGCCCGAAGTACACCTTCGGCAGGGCGTCCTCGAAGTACCGCACCAGGGTGGTGGCCGCCTGCGCCGTCACCGGGTTGGCGAGGCTGCGCGTGGCGGTGGGCAGGGTGTCCAGCGCCCGGTGCACGGCGGCCACGACCGCCGGATGCCGGTGGCCGAGCAGCGGCACGGCGTAGGACCCGAAGTCGAGCACGTCTCGACCGTCGGACAGGGTCACCCGACAGCCCTCGGCGCCGACCTCCACCGCACCGCGCCCGGCGAAGTTGCCGGTCAGGGCGAGACCGGGGGAGAAGTGCCGGCGGACGAGGTCGAAGGTGTGCCGGGCGTCGGGGAGTCGATCGTACGGGACCGCCGCGTCCGGCGCCCCGTGGTCCTCGGCCGCCGCGTCCGGCGCCCCGTGGTCCTCGGCCGCCGCGTCCGGCCGACCCGCCCGGACACCCCCGCCCTCGCGGCCCGCGCCCGCCCCCGCCGCCGATCCTGCCGTCACCGCCCCGCCCCCGCGTCCGCCGCACCCAGCCGCCGCTCCAACGCCCGCAGCATCTGCGCCGCGTTCTCCCGCAGCGCCTCCGAGGCCACCGGGTTGAGCATCTCGGCCAGCAGCGGGATACCGATGTCGAAGTCGACGTGCAGGGCCACCGTGCTGTGCCCCTCCCCGGCCGGTGTCACGGCCCAGTATCCGGAGAAGTCCCCGAGGTCGCCCGCGACTTGGCGGAAGTCGAACCGCCGTGCCGCGTCGTCGAGCACCTCCTCCTCGGTCCACCGCAGGACCGAGCCCTTGAGGTGGACCGACCACGCGGTCGTACGGTGTTCCGCGTTGCCGCGCTCGACCACCGTCACCGATTCCACGTTGTCCATGCACCCCGGATAGGACTCGACGTCGGCCACGGCGGCCCAGGCGTCCTCGGGAGAGGCGGCGATACGCAGTTCCACGTCAACTCGGGGCATACGGAGTCCTCTTCTCGGGCGCGGGCGCGGGCGCGGGCGCGGGCGACGGGACGACGGCGGGCCGGGCGAGCAGCTCGGCGTGCGGGCCGAGGGCCTCGGCCAGGGCGGTGTCCAGGGCGCGCGGCAGTACGGTGCGCAACAGGGCGCGGGGGAGCGGACGGCGGTGGGTGAGCGCGTAGGACTGGGCGACCAGGCCGCAGCCCAGCTCCACCTTCGGTGTGTACGCGGTCTGCGCGAAGCGGATGTGGGTGCAGCCGGACTCGATCGCCAGCCGGATCGCCCCGTAGTGCACGGCGTGGTACAGCCGTGCCTGGTGGGCGATCCGGTAGTCGAGGCCGATCCGTGCGCCGGTCGCCCCGGTGCCCCGGAACAGGCACAGCAGGAAGGCCACGAGCCGGTCGCCCTCGAACGCGGCGACCAGCGCCCGCCGGGGCTCTGCCGAGACCGCCAGGGCCGCGAGGAAGGACGCGTCCAGCCGGTCCAGCGTCTGGTCCGCGCGGTCCATGACCTGCTCGTACAGGGCGAGTACGGCGGGGACGAGCGGCGCGAAGTCCTCGATGATCTCGATGCGCGTGCCCGGCCAGGCCTCGAACTTGCGCAGTTTGCTGCGGGCGTTGCGCCGCGGCTTGGCCGGCAGCGCCCGCACGTACGCCTCGAACGAGTCGTACCCGAGCCGCAGTTCCGTGTCCGGCATGCTGGGCGTGAAGAAGTACCCGGCACGCTCCAACTCCGGTCGTAGCCAGTCCAGTTCCTCGTCACCGAAGTCCTTGAACACGACGGTCCCGAGCCCCGCCCGGGTGGCCACGTCCCCCACCGCCGAGACCAGCGGTCGTACCGCCTCCGCAGGCAGCGCACCGCCCGCCGCGATGTGTCCCCGGCCCAGCAGATGGCCGCAGAAGAGCATGGGCACACGCAGCAGCCGAGGGCACAGGGCGCGCAGCGGGCGCAGCCGCCGGCGTTCGCGCGGGCCCACCACATCGTCCAGGCGCAGCCCGGGAAAGAGACACAGCGGCAGCACGGCCACCACCTCGCCGTCCCGGCGCAGCAGGAGGTAGCGGTAGCCCTCGGGGCCGAGGCGGCCGCGCTCCATCGCCGCGAACACCCCCTGTGACCACAGCGGATCGTCCGTCGGGGTCAGCGCCTGCCAGACCTCGGGCGGTACGGCGTCGACGGTGGCCGCCTCCTCGACCCGGTAGGGCGCCCGCGCCGGCGGACGTGACGGTTCACCGAGCCGCCGTGCCGTGCCGC
Source organism: Streptomyces sp. NPDC001056 (assembly GCF_053598955.1). Lineage (NCBI taxonomy): Bacteria > Bacillati > Actinomycetota > Actinomycetes > Kitasatosporales > Streptomycetaceae > Streptomyces > Streptomyces sp. NPDC001056. Next base: position 96,602 of record NZ_JBSFLI010000023.1, read on the forward strand.
GCGCTCGCCTCATGGGTACCTCCTCAGCGGGTGGGGTCGAGGGCCGGGGCCCGCGCGTCAGCCGATGCGCAGCCGGGCGCCGTCCAGGTACTCCCGCAGCGGCTCGGCCATGCGGTCGCGCGAGGGCGGATGGAAGCCGAGCCCGGCCGCGGCCGACGCGAGGTAGGTGCCGTCGGGCGAGCCGATGAACGCCATCCCGCCGAGGGCGGAAAGGCACCGGGGCGCCGTGCGGGCGATGGCGTCCTGCGCCGCGTAGCGCGCGTGGAGCGCCCGGACGAGCAGGGTGTCGTCCCATGCCCGGGTCTCCATGGCCAGCGCCACGGCCTCCACCGCCAGCATCGCGGCCTCGACGTCGACCAGGAACGGCGCGGGGTCGCCGCCGTAGCCCCCGGGCCTGGTCAGCACCCGTTCGACCAGGGCGCTGACGACCCCCAGGTAGCTGGCCGTCACCAGGAGTTCGAACCAGAGGAAGCCCGCGACATTGAGCGAGTCGGGCACCGCGTCGGCCGTGACCTGCGTGGTGACGACCATCTGCGGATCGAGCCGCACATCGGTCAGCACCACCTCGTCGCTCTCGGCCCCCGCCAGCACCGGACTGCCCCAGAAGGGCCGTACGGAGAGCCCCGGGGTCTTCGCCGGTACGAGCGCCACCGCCAGCCGCTCCACCCCGTCCTCACCGGTGAGCGTGACCGAGGCGGTGAGCAGGTCCATCGAGCGGGAGAGGCTGCACGGCTTCTTGCTGCCGTTCAACACCACGTGCTCGTCCCGGAGTTCGGCCCGGATGCGGGGGCGCAGGATGTTCTGGCCGGTGTTGCCCTCCGCGAACCCGGAGGCCAGCAGCAGCCGTTCCCTCGCGACCGCCGCGAGCAGCAGCCCCTCCGTACCGGTGCCGCGCTTCGCGGTCTCCACGAGGCCGGCGACCGAGAAGTGGTGCATGGTGGTGGCGACCGCGAGGGACGGACACCGGGCGCCGACGGCCCGCTGCACCCGGACGGCCTGGAGCACACCGGCGCCGACGCCGGAGTGCTCGGCGGGCACCAGCAGGCCGGGGCCGCCCGCCGCGCGGAACGCCTCGATCGCGGGGCTCGGCGCGCGCTCCAGCTCGGTGAGCGGACGGTCGGCGAGCGCGGTGTCCAGGCCGGGGAGCAGCCGGTCGAGCGCGGCGCGTTCGGTGTGCAGGAAGTTCACGGACGTCCCTTCTGTGGGCCGCGGCCCGGCGGGGGCGCTCAGCCCGAGGTGACGAGGGGCAGACGGGTGAAGGCCCGCAGGCTGACGCTGTCCCGGCGCACCGGGCGCCGGGCGTGGGCCAGCCCGGGAAAGCGGGCCAGCAACTGCCGTACGACCGCGGCACCTTCGAGGCGCGCCAGCGCGGCGCCCAGACAGTAGTGCGCACCCGCGCTGAAGCTGAGCACCCGGATGTCGGGCCGCAGCACGTCGAAGGCGTCGGGGTCCGGATGCCGGGCGGGGTCCCGGCCCGCGGCCGCGAGCACGGTGGTGATGTTGCCGCCCTGCGGGATCGCGACACCGCCCACGGTCAGCGGGCGGGTGGCGATCCGCTCCGTCATCCGCACGGGCGTGTCCCAACGCAGAGACTCCTCCACGGCGTTGGGCACCAGGGCCGGGTCCTCGCGCAGCGGTGCCATCTGTTCGGGATGGCTGAGCAGGGCGTGCACGGTCAGGCCCAGCAGGCTGGTGGTCGTCTCGAATCCGGCCACGAACACCAGCAGCAGCATGTCCAGCAGCTCGCCCTCGCCGAGCCTGCCGTCGTCACTCGCGCGCACCGCGAGCAGCGCGGAGACCAGATCGTCGGCGGGAGCGCGCCGGCGCAGGGCGACCAGCCGGGCGAAGTACCCGCGCAGGGCGGTCACGGCCTCGTCGGCGCGCTTCCAGTCCTCCTCGGTGCGCACCGGCTCCAGCAGTCGGCTGGCGTCCTGCCCGTAGTGGTGGAACCGGTCCTGGTCCGCGTGCGGCACCCCGATCAGATCGCCCACGACGGCCACGGGCAGCGGATATCCCACCAGCTCCTGGAAGTCGGCCGAGCCGCCGCCCCGGGTGGCGTCGGCGAACCGGTCCAGCAGTCCGGCGGTGGTGGTCTCGATGCGCTCCGCCAGGACGGCGATCCGGCGGGCGCTGAACCGGTCGGCCACCAGCCGCCGCAGCCGCACGTGGTCGGTGCCGTTGGCGCGCAGCAGCGAGGAATAGAAGAACACGGCGGCCGGATGGTCCCGCCAGTTCGGCAATTCCGTTTCGCACCAGGTGAGATCGGGAGTGAGACAGGAAGGATCGCTCAGGACCTGCTGGCAGTCGGCGAACCGGGTCAGGAAGTAGGTGTCGAGTTTCTCGTGATAATAGACGGGGGCGATACGGCGCAGTTCGGCCAGTGCCGGATAGGGGTCTTCCTTACCCTCGGCAGTGAACATCGACGAAAGCAGCGTTTCCGGATCCACCGTTGTGGCCTTTCCGGCCATCCGGTCCGTGAGCGGAGTGGCACGCCGCCAGTATGTCCCCCGGCTGGTCCGGCTGCCATACCGGTGAATTCTCCGGCCAATTATGATCCACCTCTGGCCGGATCCGATGAGAGGCGCGAAATGCGCGCCCTCTTCACCACCCGGGGCGCGACCGGGGGGTGAAGAGGGCGAATTAATAAATAATATAAGCGGGATGTGTGTGCGGGTAATGCGAGGGGTGAGAACGGTGGACCGAGCCTTCGCCGGGTCCCGGATCTCACCCCTTGTTCGAGCCGAGCGTCAGCCCGTTGACGAACTGCCGCTGGAGCGCGAAGTACACGATCAGGGTCGGGACCGCGGTCAGCAGCGATCCCGCGGCGACGAGGTTGGGGTCGGTGAAGTACTGCCCGGACAGGTTGTTCAGGGCCGAGGTGATCGGCATGTTCGCGCCGGTCGAGATCAGCACCAGGGCCCAGAAGAAGTCGTTGTAGATCCAGATGGACAGCAGGGTGGCCAGGGCCGCCATCGCCGGTTTGCACAGCGGCAGCGTGATCTGCCAGTAGAGCCGCCACACCGACGCGCCGTCGACCAGCGCCGCCTCGGTCAGCTCGTGCGGCAGCGAGCGCATGTAGTTGCTCAGCACGAACGCGCAGAACCCGGACTGGAAGGCCACGTGGATGAGGACGAGGCCGAGCGCGGAGTCGTACAGCTTCCCGCTCGTCGTGACGCCCGGCAGGTCCGTCAGCAGGTAGAGCCGGTACAGCGGGGTGATGACGACCTGCTGGGGCAGGAGGTTGCCGGCCGTGAAGACCAGCAGCAGGGTGAGGTTCAGCCGGAAGTCGAAGCGGCTGACGTAGAACGCGACGCAGGACGACAGGAACAGCGTCAGCAGCACGGCCGGTACGGCGATCACCACGGTGTTGGCGAAGTAGTGCGGCATGTCCGACTGCTGGAAGGCGTTCGTGAAGTTGTCGAGGCTCAGTTCGTCGGGCCAGGAGACGTAACCCTTGGCGCTGGTCTCGCCGTACGGCCGCAGTGCCGAGAAGACGGCCCACAGCAGCGGGGCGAGCCAGGCCAGCGCCGTGGCGGCCAGGAAGACGTGCAGCAGCACGCGGGCCGGGCGGAGGGGGGCGCGCCGCTTCGCCCCCGCGGTGGTGCCGCTCATGCGCGCCGCTCCCTGCGGAAGGTGGCGATCAGGTACGGGATGATCACCGCCAGGGAGATGACCAGGAGGACGACGGCGATCGCGGAGCCGTATCCGATCCTGCTGGACTCGCCGATGATGTTGTTCGTCACCAGGATCGACAGCAACTCCGTTCCGTGGGCGCCCTTGTTGAAGACGAAGACCAGGTCGAAGGCGCGCAGGGCCTCGATGACGGTGACGACCAGGACGACCGTGTTGGTGGGGCGCAGGGTGGGGAAGACGACGCTCCTGAAGGTCTGCCACTCGTTCGCGCCGTCCAGCGCGGCGGCCTCGCGCAGCGAGGGGTCGACGCTCTTCAGGCCGGCCAGGTAGAGGATCATCATGTAGCCGGTGTGCCGCCAGGACGCGGCGATCAGGACCGCCCACAGGTTCAGGTGCGGGTCCCCGATCCAGTCGATGTAGTGGCCCGGCCTGTTGGTGCCGATGACGCTGTTGATCAGGCCGGTGTCCGGGTTGTAGACGAGCTGCCAGACGAACCCGATGCACGCCATGGAGATGACGACCGGCAGGAAGAACGCGGTCTGGTAGACCCGGCTGAAGCGGATCCGCTTGTCCAGCTGGGTGGCCAGGAACAGGCCGAACGGGGTCGGGAGCAGGATCAGTACGGCGAACCAGACGACGTTGTGCTCGACGGCCGGCCAGAACTGCGGGTTGTCCGTGAACAGCTGCCGGAAGTTGTCGAGGCCCACCCATGTGATGGAGCCGAATCCGATGCCGTCCCAGGTGGTGAAGGCGAGGGCCATGGAGGCGAGCGCGGTGACCCAGACGAGGGCCACGTGCAGCACCGTGGGCACGCCCGCCATGACGGCGAGCGTGAACCGGTCACGGCGGGTCAGCAGCCGTTTCTTCGCAGGCATCCGGGCGCTCACGAGGACGCGAAGATGGTCTTCTTCTGGCGCTCGACGGACGACAGCAGGCCGTCCACGCCCTTGGGGTTCTGCAGGAACTGCTGGAGTCCCGGCTGCATGACGGTGGACGTGAAGTCGGGGCGGGAGTCCCGGTCCATGAACTGGGTGAGGTTCCCGGCCTTGCCGATCATGTCGAACGCCTTCTTCTGCAACGGCGAGTAGGCGGACGTGTCCGCCTTGCCGGAGGCGGCGACCACGCTTGAGTCGGTCCTCAGATACAGCTCCTCGGCCGCCGGGGTGCCCAGGTACTCCAGCAGCTTGACCACGCCCGCGTGGTTCTTCGGCGCCCTGCTCACCATGTAGCCGTCGGTGGGCGCCTCGACGGTGTCCTGGCCGTAGGCGGGGTTGATCTCCGGGAAGGGGAAGAAGTCCAGGTCGTCCAAGGCCGCCTTGTCGGTGAACTGCTGGGCCACGAAGGAGCCGAGGAGGTACATGCCGGCCTGCTCGGCCGCCAGGGACTGGGCCGCCTGCTGCCAGGTACGGCCCATGAAGCCGTCCTGGTGGTAGGGGAGCAGCTCGGCCCAGTGGTCGAAGACGTTCTTGACCCTGGGGTCGGTCCAGGCCGCCTTGCCCGCCATCAGATCGACGTGGAACCGGTACCCGTTGAGCCGGAAGTCGAGCTGGTCGAAGGTGCCCATCGCGGGCCAGGCGTCCTTGTCCCCGAAGGCGATCGGCACGAGGCCGTCGCTCTTCATCCGCTTGCACAGGGCGACGAGCTGGTCCCAGGTGGCGGGTGTCTCGTAGCCGTGCTGCCGGAAGACGGATCTGCGGTAGAAGACGGCCCACGGGTAGGTGGTCATCGGCACGAAGTAGTACCGGCCGTCCTCGCCCTTGCTCAGCTTCTTCATGGCGTCGGGGAAGTTGTCCCCGATCTTCGCCCACACGTCGTCGATCGGCGTGGCCAGCTTCTTCGCCGCGAAGAACTGCATGCGGTAGCCGGCGAACCAGTTGAACACGTCGTCCGGGGTGCCCTGGAGATAGGAGTTGATCTGTTCCTGGAAGGTGTTGTGGTCCTTGGTGTTCACGTGCACGGTGATCCCGGACTGCTTCCGGAAGTCCGCGTAGACGTTCTCGAACGCCTTCTTGGGCACCGGGTCCGAGGCGTTGGAGCCGACGGTGACGGTCTTCGGGTCGGCGGCGGAGCCGCTGCCCCCGCAGGCGGACAGCAGGGGGACGCCGCCCCCGGCGAGCAGGGCGGCGGCACCCGCCCCGCGCAGGAGCGTACGGCGGCCGGGAGAGGAGACGGGCGGACCGGGGTGGGACGGACGCATGGCGGCTCCCGAGGGATACAGGGTTCGGCCACGGGGTGAGCCGATGGCCGCGGAAGTGTCGAAACCGCTCATAAACCAACTCGACCGAACAGTGTGGCCGTAATGACAGCCTCGTATCCGCACAGACGTCAATAGGGCGGTGCGCGGCGGGTGTTGTCTTGCCCGAAACGTGACCGTCGTCGCCGGTCGGCCACAACCCCTCTTGTGCGGGATTTGTTCTGACATCCTGACCTGGGAGTGTGACTATGTCTGGACAAAGTATTGACAGAGGGCCCGGTGAGGACTTGGATCGCGTCCCGACAGCGCCCTTCCCGTCGCACGCACAGTGAGGTGCAAAGAACGATGGATCGCTCTTCTCGCCCGGGTTCGCGCAGAGTGGTGTCGCTGGTGGCCGTGGCCGCCGCCGCGGCGCTGGCCCTCACCGGCTGTTCCAGTGGCCACGGTGGAAAGAAGGCCGAGGAGGCCGCGGCGGACGCCTTCGCGGGCAAGGCGAACACCCCCCGGATGACCGTCGCCCTCGTCACGCACCAGGCGCCAGGCGACACCTTCTGGGACACCGTCCGCAAGGGCGCCGAGGCGGCCGCGGCCAAGGACAACATCAGACTCGTCTACTCTGCCGACCCGAACGCGGGAAACCAGGCGAACCTGGTGCAGAACGCGGTCGACCAGAAGGTCGACGGCATCGCCGTCACCCTGGCCAAGCCCGACGCGCTCAAGACCGTGATCGGCAAGGCGGAGCACGCGGGCATCCCGGTGGTGGGCCTGAACTCCGGGCTGGCCGACTGGAAGAGGCTCGGGCTCCTGGAGTTCTTCGGCCAGGACGAGAGCGTGGCGGGCGAGACGTTCGGGAACAAGCTCGACGCCACCGGCGCCAAGAAGGTCGTCTGTGTCGTGCACGAGCAGGGAAACGTCGGCCTCACCCAGCGCTGCGACGGGCTGAGGAAGACCTTCAAGGGCACCACCGAGACGCTGTACGTCAACGGCACCGACATGCCCTCCGTACGGGCGACCATCACGGCGAAGCTGAAGCAGGACCCCTCGATCGACACCGTCGTCACCCTCGGTGCTCCGTTCGCCGCCACCGCGGTGCAGTCCCTGGGCGATGCGGGTAGCAAGGCCAAGGTGGCCACCTTCGACCTGAACAAGGACCTCGTGAAGGCCGTGCGGAACGGCAGCGTCGAGTTCGCCGTGGACCAGCAGCCGTACCTCCAGGGCTATCTGGCGGTCGACGCGCTCTGGCTCTACAAGTACAACGGCAACTACAGCGGCGGCGGCGTCGAACCGGTGCTCACCGGCCCCGCCTTCGTCGACAGGTCGAACGTCGCCGAGGTGGCCGGGTTCGCCGCCAAGGGGACCCGGTGACGAGCGAGGGCGGCCAGGTCGTCGGCACGCCGCGGGTACCCGGCCCCGAGACCGGTCGGCGGGACGGCCGTACGGCCCGCCGCCCGCCCGTCCTGCGGCTCCTGGCCCGGCCCGAGGTGGGCGTCTTCCTCGGCGCCGTCGCCGTCCTGGTCTTCTTCCTGGTCGCCGCGCCCTCGGTCCGCCAGGGCGGCTCGATGGCCACGGTCCTCTACCAGTCCTCCACCATCGGCATCATGGCGCTGCCGGTGGCCCTGCTGATGATCGGCGGCGAGTTCGACCTCTCGTCCGGGGTCGCCGTGATCACCTCGGCGCTCACCGCGAGCATGCTCGGCTACCAGCTGACCCTGAACGTGTGGACCGGCGTGATCGCCGCCCTGGCCGTCTCGCTCGCCGTCGGCGCCTTCAACGGCTGGATGGTCGTGAGGACGGGGCTGCCCAGCTTCCTGGTCACCCTCGGCACCTTTCTCATCCTCCAGGGCGTGAACCTGGCCGTCACCAAGCTGGTCACCGGCAATGTCGCCACTGACGACATCAGCGACATGGACGGCTTCGGCCAGGCGAAGAAGATCTTCGCCTCCTCCTTCGATGTCGGCGGCGTCCAGGTGAAGATCACCGTGGTGTGGTGGCTGGTCTACGCCGCCCTCGCCACCTGGGTGCTGCTGCGCACCAGGTACGGCAACTGGATCTTCGCCGTCGGCGGCAACCAGGACAGCGCCCGCGCGGTCGGCGTCCCGGTGAAGTTCACCAAGATCACCCTGTTCATGCTGGTCGGCTTCGGCGCCTGGTTCGTCGGCATGCACAACCTGTTCTCCTTCAACACCGTGCAGTCCGGCGAGGGCGTCGGCAACGAGCTGATCTACATCGCCGCGGCCGTCATCGGCGGCTGCCTGCTCACCGGCGGCTACGGCAGCGCGATCGGTCCGCTCTTCGGTGCCTTCATGTTCGGCATGGTCAACCAGGGCATCGTGTACGCCGGGTGGAACCCCGACTGGTTCAAGGCCTTCCTCGGCGTGATGCTGCTCGGCGCCGTCCTGATCAATCTGTGGGTACAGCGCACGGCGACCCGGAGGTAACCGATGAACGACAACGCGGCCGGCACCCACGGCGCCGTCCTCGCCGACACCCCGTCCCCCGGGGCCACCCCGCTGGTCGAGCTGCGCCGGGCGGGCAAGTCCTACGGCAACGTCCGCGCCCTGCACGGCGTCGACCTCACGGTGCGGGCCGGCCGGGTGACCTGCGTGCTCGGCGACAACGGCGCCGGCAAGTCCACCCTCATCAAGATCATCTCCGGCTTGCACCGGCACACCGAGGGCGACTTCCTGGTCGACGGCCGCCCGGTGCGCTTCGGCACTCCGCGCGAGGCGCTCGACCGGGGCATCGCCGCGGTCTACCAGGACCTCGCGACCGTCCCCCTGATGCCGGTGTGGCGGAACTTCTTCCTCGGCTCCGAGCTGACCCGGGGCCCCTGGCCGCTGCGCCGCCTGGACATCGCCCGCATGAAGGAGACGGCCGACCGGGAACTGCGCCGTATGGGCATCGTCCTGGACGACCTGGAGCAGCCCGTCGGCACCCTCTCGGGCGGCCAGCGCCAGTGCGTGGCCATCGCCCGTGCCGTCCACTTCGGCGCCCGCGTCCTCATCCTGGACGAACCGACCGCGGCGCTCGGCGTCAGACAGTCCGGGGTGGTGCTCAAGTACATCGCCGCCGCCCGCGACCGCGGCCTCGGCGTCGTCTTCATCACCCACAACCCCCACCACGCCTTCATGGTCGGCGACCACTTCAGCGTGCTGCGCCTCGGCACCCTGGAACTGTCCGCAGACCGCCGCGACATCACCCTTGAGGAGCTGACCGACCACATGGCCGGCGGCGCCGAACTCGCGGCGCTCAAGCACGAACTGGCCCAGGTGCGCGGCGTGGACGTGGACGAGCTGCCCGAGGACTTCAGCGACACCTCTCCCGACGCCGAAGGGAACACCTGATCATGCCGCACGCCCTCGACCGCATCCGGGTCGGCTCGGCCCCCGACTCCTGGGGCGTCTGGTTCCCCGACGACCCCTTGCAGGTGCCCTGGGAGCGCTTCCTGGACGAGGTCGCCGAGGCCGGCTACGAGTGGATCGAACTCGGCCCCTACGGCTACCTCCCCACCGATCCCGCGCGGCTCACCGAGGAGGTGGCCCGCCGCGGCCTCAAGGTCTCCGCGGGCACCGTCTTCACGGGACTGCACCGGGGGCCCGCGGTCTGGGCGGACACCTGGGCACACGTCGGCCAAGTCGCCTCCCTGGCACAGGCGATGGGCGCCCGGCACCTCGTGGTGATCCCGTCCTTCTGGCGCGACGACAGGACCGCCGAGATCCTGGAGCCGCCCGAGCTGACGGCCGGGCAGTGGGGACACCTCGCCCGGGGCATGGAGCGCCTGGGCCGTGAGGTGAAGGAGACGTACGGCCTCGACATCGTGGTCCACCCGCACGCCGACACCCACATCGACACCGAGGCCCACGTCGAACGCTTCCTCGACGCGACGGACCCCGACGTCGTCGGGCTCTGTCTGGACACCGGTCACTATTCCTACTGCGGGGGTGACAGCGTCAGGCTGATCGAGAGGTACGGCGAGCGCCTCGGCTACCTGCACCTGAAGCAGGTCGACCCGGGGATCCTCGCCGAGGTGGTCGCGAACGGGGTGCCGTTCGGGCCCGCCGTGCAGCGCGGCGTCATGTGCGAACCACCGCACGGTGTACCGGCGCTGGAGCCGGTTCTGGAGGCGGCGCAGAAGCTGGGAGTGGACCTGTTCGCCATCGTGGAGCAGGACATGTATCCGTGCGAGCCGGAGAAGCCGCTGCCGATCGCGACGCGGACGCGGCGGTTCCTCCGGTCCTGCGGGGCGTGATCGTCATGGCCCGCGCCGAACGGGTGCCGGACCGGCCCCCGATCCCGCCGGACCAGTCCGGCGTGCCGCCCGAACGCCTCGACTGCGTACGCGAGTTCCTCGACCGCCTCACCCGGTGGGCCACGGCCCGCGGGGACGTCGTCGGCCTTCTCCTCGTCGGCTCGTACGCCCGCCGGGCCGCACGCCCCTCGTCCGATGTCGACGTCGTCCTGCTCACGACGGACCCGACGCCCTACCTCACCGCGACCCGGACCTCCGGCGACGCCGGCGCCGACTGGGCCGGTGAACTCGGCCTCGGCCGGCCGGTCCGCACCCGCGCGTGGGGCCCCGTCACCGAGCGGCGCTTCGCCCTCGCCTGCGGTCCGGAGGTCGAGTTCGGCATCGGCACCCCGCAGTGGGCACGGACCGACCCGGTCGACCCAGGAACCCGCCGCGTCGTCACCGACGGCGCGCTTCCTCTGTACGACCCCGTGGGCGTCCTCGCCGAGCTGGTCCTGCGCTGTCGGTCGTGACGCCGGACGTCCGGGTGCCGTTCCTGCGCAACCCTGACGGATTCGGCCCGGACGCGGCCGGGAACCAACCGGAGGCACGCGGGCGTTGTAGAGGCGAACGGGGGCGCCCGCGCAGACGGGAGGACGAGGATGACACACCGCACGGAACCCCGGAAGACGGCACAGGACACGGCCGACGCGGCCGCCCTGCGCCGGGACCGCTTCGGCACCCTGCCCGAGCGGATACGTCCCGAGGAGACGGTCGAGACCAAGCCGGCGACCCTGCCGGACCCGGCCCGCGACCGGTATCACGCGGACGAATGGCTGGTGCGGTACTGCGGCTGACGAAGCCGCCGGTACCGCCGTCGAGCGTCAGGCCTGCCGCACTTCCGCGATCGCCACCGGACGGTGTTCGGCGCGGGAGAGCGTGCAGGCCTCCGCGATCCAGCCCGCCTCCAGGGCGTCCTCGACGGTGCACGGGGACGGCCTGGTGCCGGCCACGACCTCGGTGAACGCGGCGAGTTCCGCGCGGTAGGCGTCGGCGAAGCGGTCCATGAAGAAGGCGTGCGGCGTCCCGGACGGAAAGGTGGCCCCGGGCTCGGCCGAGCGCAGCGGCAGCTTGTCGTCCAGGCCCACCGCGAGGGAGTCGGCGAAGCCGTGCAGGTCCATACGGACGTCGTAACCCCGGCCGTTGTGGCGGGAGTTGGAGACCACCGCGATGGTGCCGTCGTCCAGGGTGAGGACCGCGCCGGTGGTGTCGGCGTCACCCGCCTGTTCGATGTAGGCCGCGCCCCGGTTGCCGCCGACCGCGTACGCCTCGGTCACCTCGCGGCCCGTCACCCAGCGGATGATGTCGAAGTCGTGCACGGAGCAGTCCCGGAAGATGCCACCGGAGGCGGCGATGTACGCGGCCGGCGGCGGCGCCGGGTCCAGCGTCGTACAGCGCACGGTGTGCAGCGGGCCCAGCTCACCGGAGCGCACGGCGGCCCGCGCGGCGGCGAAGCCCGCGTCGAACCGGCGGTTGTAGCCGATCTGGATCGACACCCCGCTGCCGCGCACGGAGTCGCGCACGGCCACGCCCTCCGCCATGGTGCGGGCGACCGGTTTCTCGCAGAAGACCGGGACACCTGCCTCCACACCGGCCCGGATCAGCGCGGGATGCGCGTCCGTGGCCGCCGCGACCACCAGCGCGTCCACCCCGGCGGCCAGCAGCTCCTGCGGGGAGTCCGCGATCTGGGCCCCGAACCGCAGGGCCGCCGCCTCGGCGGCGTCCCGATACGGATCGGCGACCACGAGTGATTCGACGGCATCGAGGCCGGAGAGGGTCTCGGCGTGGAAGGCGCCGATGCGGCCGAGGCCGAGGATTCCGATGCGCATGGGTGGTGCCGCTCCTAACGGTTACGGGGGTCCGAGGCTTCCGAGGTTTCCGAAGGGATTCCGGACGAAGGGCCCGTAGAGCCCGCCCCCGGACGGACCCAGCCGCCGCGCGCCGCGGACTCGGCCATCGCGTCCAGGACGACCGCGCCGCGCACCGCGTCCGCGAGCGTCGCGCCGTACGGCATGTCCTCGGCGACGGAGCGCACGAACCGGTAGGCCTCGATGACCTTCAGATCGTCGTAGCCCATCGCGTTGGCCGCGCCCGGCTGGAACGCGGCGAACTCACCGGCGCCGGGACCGACATGGACCGTGCTCACCGGCTGGTCCTGGTAGGACGTGCCCCGGCTGACACCGAGTTCGTTCATCCGCCGGAAGTCCCAGAACACCGCGCCCCGGGTGCCGTGCACCTCGAAGCCATAGGCGTTCTGCTCGCCGACCGAGACCCGGCAGGCCTCCAGGACGCCCCGGGCGCCGGAGGCGAAGCGCAGCAGGCAGCCGACGTAGTCCTCGTTCTCGACCGGGCCGCGCTCGCCGCCCGGGGCGAGGGTGTGACCGGCGGTGGCACCGGTCGGGCGGGCGCGCTCGCGGACGAAGACGGCGGTGTCGGCGGTGAGCGCGGTGATGTCGCCGAGCAGGAAGCGGGCCAGGTCGGCGCCGTGCGAGGCCAGGTCGCCGAGCACCCCGCTGCCGCCGCGCTCGCGCTCGTAGCGCCAGGTCAGGGCGGAGTCCGGGTGGGCGGCGTAGTCGCTGAAGAGCCGGATGCGCGCATGGGTGACGGTGCCGATCCCGCCCGCCGCGATCAGGTCGCGGGCGGCCTCCACGGCGGGCGCGTTGCGGTAGTTGAAGCCGACCGCGCCCTGCACCCCGGCCTTCGCGACCGCGTCCGCGACCGCGCGGGCGTCCCCGGCGCTCAGGCCCACCGGTTTCTCGATCCAGAGGTGCTTGCCGGCCTCGGCCATGGCCACCCCGATCCGGCGGTGCAGGAAGTTCGGCGCGGTGACGCTGACCGCCCGCACCCGAGGATCGGCGGCCACCTCCCGCCAGTCGCGGGTCGCGGTGGCGAATCCGTACCGCTCGGCGGCCTCCTCGGCCAGGCCCGGCACCTCCTCGGCGACCGCGACCAGCCGCGGCCGCAGCGGGAGTCGGGGATAGTGGTGGGGGAGGCGGGCGTACGCCCGGGTGTGCACCCGGCCCATCCAGCCGAACCCGACGACGGCGACACCCAGCTCCTCCGCCATGACAGCCCCTCTCGGCCGCGCAGTTTGGACCGGTCCATCTCCCTGCCCCGCCACCTTTGTTCGGACATGGTGAGGCTGTCAACCCTTTGACAGCCCGATACACCCCATGGAACGGTCCATGCCATGAGACCGCCGACCATCCGTGACGTCGCCGAACGGGCCGGGGTGTCGAAATCGCTGGTCTCGCTGGTGCTACGGGACGCGGGGCCGGTGCGCCCCGAGAAGCGGGAGGCCGTGCTGCGGGCCGTGCGCGAGCTGGGCTACCGGCCCAACGCGGCCGCCCGCAGCCTCAGCGAACAGCGCACCCGCACGGTCGGAGTCCTCCTGGACGACCTGCGCAATCCCTGGTTCGTGGATCTGCTCGACGGCCTCAACCCACCGCTGCACGCGGCCGGGCTGCGCATGCTGCTCGCCGACGCCCGGCTGAACCGGCGCCTCGGCCACGACCTCGCCGAACCCTTCCTCGACCTGGGCGTCGACGGCCTGGTGGTGGTCGGCACGGTCCCGGACGCGGGCGCGCTCGGCGCGCTCGCCCACCGGATGCCGGTGGTGGTGGCGGGGGCGCGCGAACCGCAGCCGGACGGCGTGGACGTGATCGCCGGGGACGACGAGCGGGGCGCCCGGCTCGCCACGGAACACCTGCTCGGGCTCGGCCACCGCCGGATCGCGCACCTCGCGGGCCAGGGCGCCGTCGGCGAGTTGCGCCGGCGCGGCTTCGAGGCGGCCATGCGCGCCCGGGGCGCGGAGCCGCTGGTCGAGCCCGGTGACCTGACCGAGGAGGGCGGTTACCGGGGCACCGTGCGACTCCTCGGCCGTCCGGAGCGGCCCACGGCGCTGTTCGCCGTCAACGACATGGCGTCGGTCGGCGCGCTCTCGGCCGCGGCGGAGCTGGGCCTGAAGGTCCCGCGCGACCTGTCCGTCGTGGGCTACGACAACACGAGCATCTCCCGGCTCCGCCATGTCTGGCTGACCACGGTCGACACCGCCCCGCACGAGGTGGGCCGCCGCGCCGCCCAGTGTCTCCTGGACCGCTTGGCCCGGCCGGGGACGCCGGGGCGGCTGCATCTGGCGACGCCGACCCTGGAGATCCGGGGGACGACGACACCGGCGGGCCTCAGAGACTGATCGCGTACGCCTTGCGCAGCGTCTCGTGCACGGTCCACGTCGTACGGTCGCCCGCGCGCAGCACCGCCATGTCACCCGGGCCGACCCGCAGGGTCGGCCCGTCCTCGAAGTCGATCGTCGCCGAGCCGCTGACCACGACGAACAGCTCGTCGGCCTCGGTGTCGGTGACCACGCCCGGGGTGATCTGCCAGATGCCGCGGATCTGCCTGCCGTCCGCCGACTCCCAGACCACCTTTCCGGTGACCTCGGGGTTCCCGGAGACGATCTGCTCGGGTTCGAGGGGCTCGGGTTCGAGCTCGGCGTCGGGGATGTGGAGCGCGAAGCTGTGCGTCATGGGCCGACCCTAACGGGGGCCGGTCCACCGCCGCCGTCGACAGAGTGTGGGGCATCGGGCCTGGTCGGCGGACACTTCGTCGGGCCGCGCGGACTGGCGGGGGCACGCGGCTGGGGTGATCGTGGGAGACATGGCCGACTCGACCGCGGCGGACCCCGACGGGCATCCTGTGGGCAGGCCGCCCCCCGGCGGGCACAGCACCCGGGAAGCGCTCCTGTTCGGCGGCGTCTACGGCGCCGTCCTCGCCAGCTCGATGGTCGCCGCCCTCACCCGGTACAGCGCCAGCACCCCCGCGAGCCGCCGCTACGACGCCCTGTGGCTGGTGGTGACCGCCCTCGCCTCCGCCCTGGCCCACGGCTACGCCCACTACATCGCCGAGCGCGCCCCGCACCGCCGCTGGGACGGTCTGCGCGCCCTGCGCAACGAGTGGCCGCTGGTCACGGCCGTACTGCCGACGGTCTTCCTGCTCGCGGGCTCGGGCTGGGGATGGTGGCCGGCGAAGGGCGTCGAATACCCCGCCTTCACCCTGAACATCCTCATCCTCTTCACCCTCGGCCTGATCACCGCCCGCCAGGCGGCCCGCGCCTGGCCCGCCGCCGTCCTCATGGGCCTCGGCGACGCCCTCCTCGGCCTGGTCGTGGTCGTGGCCAACGCCCTCATCAAGTGACCCCACCCCCGGCGTCCCCGGGCACCCGCGTACATACGGTAGGGTTGACCTGCGTGATCACGCGGAACACCGTGTGAGTCGCGACGGGACGTGGCGCAGCTTGGTAGCGCACTTGACTGGGGGTCAAGGGGTCGCAGGTTCAAATCCTGTCGTCCCGACTTTGCTTTGCGCAGGTCGGAGGCCGTTCTCTCGTGAGTGGGAGGGCGGCCTTTCGTGTGTTCGGGGGTGTGGTGGTCGCAGTGTGGTCGCACGCCCGTGCTGTGGCTGGTTCGCGGCGGCGCTGAAGGCGGCCAGGCGGGGGAGCGGAGCCGTCGGACGGTTTCGCGGCGGCGTGGGTGGTGGTCGCGCGGTGGCCGCGGCCACGTCGGCTGGTCCGTCCGGTGGCTGGTCTTCTCGGCTCGGGTGAGTGTGTGGTCGATGGTTTCGACGGCCTGGCGGGCGGCCTGCGGGGTGAGGTGGCTGTAGGGGTTCGCGGTCGTTGACAGGGTGGAGTGTCGCAGGGTCTTGGAGACGACGGTGAGCGGGACGCCGGCGGTGATCGTGACGGTGGCGGCCAGGTGCCGCAGGTCGTGCACGGTGATCTGAGGGACGTCGGCTTCCTCGGAGAGCCGGTGGAGCCGGTCGAGTACCAGGTGCGGTCCGAGCGGGCGGCCGTCGGGCTGGCAGAAGACCAGTTCGCTGGAAGCGACTGTGCTGCCAGAAGGTCCGTCAGGGGCGGAGATGAACTATCGGCGTCGTGGCCGACCTGGGCCAGGTCGGCCACGAGGACCTTGATGTGTCTACCGTGTGCCGGGTGCTGCCAGGGCGGCCAGTTGCTCGGCGCCGACCGGTGCGTCGGCGGTGCATGGCAGGACGGCGACGCGTCCGGCGTGCTGTTCGGCTACTTCTGCGATGTACCGCTGTTCGTTGGCGGCTTTGGCCACCAGGAGCGGGTCGCGTGGGTCGGAGGAGGCAAGGCTCTGGTTGATCACCCAGGCGTAGGGCTTGATGCCGGCCCGGTGCAGGTCCTCCTGGAGCGCGGCTGCCTCATGAACCGGCGTCGCCTCCGGGAGCGTCACCAGCAGTACGCGGGTGTAGTCGGGATCGGTGAGCCGGTCGAGCAGCGCGAGGGTTTCCGCCGGAGGCGCCTGGTCACCCCGTTGCTTTTCCAGTTGGCGCTGGTAGCTACGGGAGGCGTCGAGCAGCAGCAGGGTGTGACCGGTGGGGGCCGTATCGACGATGACGATGCGGTCGGCAGCCAGGGCGACGGTGCGGGCGAACGCTTGGAAGACCGCGATCTCTTCGGTGCACGGAGAGCGCAGGTCCTCCAGGAGCAGGCGGCGCCCGTCCTCGTCAAGGCTCGCTCCCGCCTCGGCGAGCACGGTTTCGGTGTAGGCCGCGGTCTCCGTCACCGGGTCGATCCGGGTGACCGCCAGGTTGTCCGTACCGGCCCCCACGACCGCCTCGACGTGGGCGGCAGGGTCGGTGGTGGTCAGCGTCACCGGCCTGCCGCGGCGGGCCAGTTCGACGGCCAGGGCCGAGGCGACGGTGGTCTTGCCGACGCCGCCCTTGCCCATGGTCATCACGAGGCCCTGACCGCTGCGTTCGACCTCGTCGGCGATCTCGGCCAGGCTCGTGCTCCCCGGGATGGAGATCTCGCGGCAGGACGGCGCCGCGGGTGCGGGCGCCTCCTGCGGGCTGAGCATGGCGCGCAGGCCGGCCACGCCGACCGGCAGTGAGGGCAGCAACGGTACGTGGTCGGCTTCGGTGAGCCGTGCCAGGTTGGCGGGCAGGTTGTGCAGAACGGCTTCGGTGCGGCGCTGCCACGCCACCGCGAGGGGGTCGTCCTGACGCGTCGCGCGGAACACCCCGTTGACGATGAGGTGTTGCCGCACGATTCCCATGTCGCGCAGTTCGACGGAGGCCCGTTCGGCTTCTGCGACCGGGCCGGCGTCCGGCCGGGTCACCAACGCCACGGTGGTCTGCTCGGCGTCGGCCAGC
Organism: Streptomyces sp. NPDC001056; assembly: GCF_053598955.1. NCBI lineage: Bacteria > Bacillati > Actinomycetota > Actinomycetes > Kitasatosporales > Streptomycetaceae > Streptomyces > Streptomyces sp. NPDC001056. The sequence goes on from NZ_JBSFLI010000023.1 coordinate 113,890, forward strand.
GTCTTCATGGCCTGCTCGTATCGCTCCTGCTGGGCGCCGAGTTCGGCGAGCGGTCCGATGCAGGAGGCTCCCTGGGGGTTGGTGACCAGGTACTGGGACCAGGCACTGGGCAGGCTGAGCAGCCGCAGGGTGTGTCCGGTCGGGGCGGTGTCGAAGACGATGTGGTCGTACCGACCGGTGGCCTGCTCGTCGGTCAGCAGCGTGACGAATTCGTTGAAGGCAGCGATCTCCACGGTGCAGGCACCGGAGAGTTGTTCCTCGATCTGGCTGATCGCCACGGCCGGCAGAATGTCCCGGTAGGGGCCGACCACCTTCTCCCGGTACTGCGCGGCGGCAGCGGCCGGGTCGATGTTCACCACCTCAAGTCCCGGCACACCGGGAACGCGCACGGGGGAGCGTCCGGCGGTGATGTTCAGGACCTCGTCGAGGTTGGAGGCGGGGTCGGTGCTCACCAGCAGCACCGCGCGTCCCTCATCGGCCAGGGCGATGGCGGTGGCCGAGGCGGTGGTGGTCTTGCCCACTCCGCCCATGCCGGTGAAGAACACGTGGCGTGTCGCCGAGCTGAGCAGGCCGCCCAGGGATCGGTCGGTGGCGGTCGTGGGCAAGGTCAGCACCCTTCCGGGCCGCAGCCGCAGGCGTCGTCGGCCGGCTCCGCGGCCAGTGGAAGGGAGGGGCGTTCGGTCCGGGCACCGGTCCAGTCAGCCAGTTCCAGGCGGGTCGGGTAGCGTCCGGAGCAGCGCAGGGTGCCGTCCACCACGATGGCGGGGAGGGCGTCCTCGCCCTTCTCCTGGATCAGCGCGGTGATCTCGCTGTGCGCGGCGAACTGACCGGGCTCGGTGGCCAGGCCGAAGCGGGCCACCTCGACGCCGGCTTTGCTGAGCCATTCGACATCGGCGGAGAATTGCGTCAGCGCGGGGTCGACGGAGGGTCCGCAGACACCGGTGGGGCAGCACATGGCGGGGTCGTACACGTGAACAGTGGACATGAGGGTTCCTCTTCTTGGTTCGTTTCGTACTAAAGGATCAAGGACTGGACGCCGGGCGCCCCGGCAGAGCGGAAGCCCTGCCGGGAAGTGACGGTGGTGATCAGCCGATGAAGTCACCGAGGTCGCGTTCCAGTGCGGCCTTCGGCTTCGCGCCGACGATGGTCTTGGCGACCTCGCCGCCCTGGTAGACATTCATCGTGGGGATGGACATGACGCCGTACTTGGCGGCGGTGGCCGGGTTCTCGTCGATGTTGAGTTTGACGATTTCGATCTTGTCGCCGTGTTCGGCCGCGATCGCCTCCAGGGAGGGAGCGAGCTGGCGGCACGGGCCGCACCAACTGGCCCAGAAGTCGACGAGTACGGGCTTGCCGCTCTTGAGGACTTCCTCGTCGAAGCTGTCGTCGGTGACTCTCTTGAGCGCCATGGCGGCCTCCTGATACAGGTGGTTCAGACGGTGGCCGGGGCCTTGACCGGCTCCGCGGTGTTCTCGGCGTCGGCGAGCGCGGCGAGATAGCGCTCCGCGTCCAGGGCGGCCGCGCAACCGGATCCGGCAGCGGTGACGGCCTGACGATAGGTGTGGTCGACGACATCCCCGGCGCCGAAGACGCCCGAGATGTTTGTGCGGGTGGAGGGGGACTGGACCTTGAGGTATCCCTCGTCGTCCAGGTCCAGCTGGCCCTTGAACAGTTCGGTGCGCGGGTCGTGGCCGATCGCGATGAACAGTCCGGTGGCGTCGATGTCGCGCGTGGCGCCGGTGAAGGTGTCGCGCAGGGTCAGGCCGGAGAGCATGCCTCCTCCGTCCTTGATCTCGGCGATCTCGCTGTCGAACGCGAAGGAGATCTTGTCGTCGGCGAACGCGCGGTTCTGCATCACCTGCGAGGCCCGCAGGGCGGAGCGGCGGTGGACGACGGTGACCGACTTCGCGAACCGGGTCAGGAAGGTCGCCTCTTCCATCGCGGTGTCGCCACCGCCGACCACGACGATGTCGCGGTCGTGGAAGAAGAACCCGTCGCAGGTCGCGCACCAGGACACACCCCGCCCGGACAGCTCGTCCTCGTTGGGCAGGCCGAGCTTGCGGTAACCGGACCCGGTCGCAATGATCACGGCCTTGGCCCGGTGGACGGTGCCGGCGCTGTCGGTGACGGTCTTGATGTCTCCGGTGAGATCGACTTCGACGATGTCGTCGTCGATCATCTCGGCGCCGAAGCGCTCAGCCTGGGCCCGCATGTCCTCCATGAGCTGCGGACCCTGGACACCGTCGGGGAAGCCGGGAAAGTTCTCGACCTCGGTCGTCGTCGTCAGGGAACCCCCGACGAAGATCGCACCGCCGAAGACCAGGGGATTGAGGTCGGCGCGGGCTGTGTACAGCGCGGCGGTGTAGCCGGCCGGACCGGAACCTATGACGATGACGTTGCGGATGTCGGCGCTCATGCCGTCTTCTCCGGGGCGATCTCGGCGATCAGGCCCTCGACCATCGTCTTGATCTCGTCGCGGATCGGGCGTACGGCCTCGACACCCTGGCCCGCCGGGTCGTCGAGCTTCCAGTCCAGGTAGCGCTTGCCGGGGAAGACGGGGCAGGTGTCGCCGCAGCCCATCGTGATGCAGACATCCGACTCGCGGACCGCGGCCACAGTGAGGATCTTCGGGGCCTCGGCCGAGATGTCGATGCCGACTTCAGCCATGGCCTCGACCGCGGCCGGGTTCACGGCATCGCCGGGGTCCGATCCCGCCGAGCGGACCTCGACGCGGTCCCCGGCCAGGTGGGTCAGCCAGGCGGCGGCCATCTGGGAGCGACCGGCGTTGTGGACGCAGACGAACAGGACGGACGGCTTGTCGGCCATAGTGATCGTTCTCTCTCGTCGCATGGCGGAACCCAACCGCCAATAACTTCAGCCCCCACTGGTATCAGCGGGCGATGATGTGAGAGTATCAGTACATGCTGACTTCAGTCGATCCTGATGTGATCCGGGTGCTGGGCGACCCGCTCCGCCTGAAAATCGTGACCCTGCTGGCGCGCGAGACGCTCTGCACCACGCACCTGGTCGAGGAGACCGGAGCCAAGCAGACCAACCTGTCCAACCACATGAAGGTGCTGCGCGAGGCCGGGCTGGTGGAGACCGAGCCGTGCGGCCGCTTCATCTACTACAAGCTCAAGCCCGAGGTCCTGGCCGGCCTGTCCGCGCAGTTCGCTGAACTGGCCGCCTCCGCCCGTAGCGCCGCCGAGAACAAGAGGGCCTGTCCGTGACCCCCACCGAACCCACCACTGCCTCCACCCGGGACGCCGACCCGGGCGGGGACGACTCGATCGTCAAGAAGCTCTCCACCCTCGACCGCTACCTCGCGGTGTGGATCCTCATCGCCATGGCCGTCGGCCTGGGCCTGGGCCGCCTCGTCCCGGGCATGAACGACGCGCTCGCGAAGATCGAGATCGGCGGGATCTCCCTGCCGATCGCGCTCGGCCTGCTGGTCATGATGTACCCGGTCCTCGCCAAGGTCCGCTACGACAAGCTCGACACCGTCACCGGCGACCGCAAGCTGATGGTGTCCTCGCTGGTCATCAACTGGATCGTCGGCCCGGCAGTCATGTTCGCCCTGGCCTGGATCTTCCTGCCCGACCTGCCCGAGTACCGCACCGGCCTGATCATCGTCGGCCTGGCCCGCTGCATCGCCATGGTCATCATCTGGAACGACCTCGCCTGCGGCGACCGTGAGGCCGCGGCCGTCCTGGTCGCCCTGAACTCGGTGTTCCAGGTGCTCGCTTTCGGCCTGCTGGGCTGGTTCTACCTCGACCTGCTGCCGCGCTGGATGAACCTCGGCGACGGCCAGGGCCTGGACGTTTCCGTGTGGCACATCGCGCTGAACGTCATCATCTTCCTGGGCGTCCCGCTGCTGGCAGGCTTCCTCACCCGCCGCATCGGCGAGCAGAAGGCGGGTCGCGCCGACTACGAAGCGAAGTTCCTGCCGAAGATCGGCCCCTGGGCCCTGTACGGGCTGCTGTTCACGATCGTGATCCTGTTCGCCCTGCAGGGGAAGACGATCACCTCGCAGCCGCTGGACGTGGTCCGGATCGCGCTGCCGCTGCTGGTCTACTTCGCGGTCATGTTCTTCGGCACCTTCCTGCTCGGCAAGGGCCTGGGCCTTGCCTACGACCGCACCGCGACCCTCGCCTTCACCGCGGCGGGCAACAACTTCGAGCTGGCCATCGCGGTCGCCATCGCCACCTTCGGCGTCACCTCCGGTCAGGCCCTGTCCGGCGTCGTGGGACCGCTCATCGAAGTCCCGGTCCTGATCGGACTCGTGTACGTCGCCCTGGCCTGGCGCAAGAAGTTCATGCCCGCGCTCATCACCCGGGGAAGGGACAGCTGATGCACCGCCTCGACTGCCGCACCGCAGGAACGAACAGCTCCACCATCGGCGTCTGCCAGGGCTGCGGAGCCGGAGTCTGCGCGGCGCACGCCCGCATCACGTCCCGGAGCGTGCGTCGGGGCAGCCCGCTCGGTACCCCCGATCAGGCGCAAGCACGGACAGTGCTGTGCCCGGTGTGTGCCGCAGCCGAGGCACCGGCCGCAGCTGCTCCGGCCCTGTGACCGAGGCGGCGGACGTCGTGGTGATCGGCGGCGGGCAGGCAGGGCTCGCCGCCGGGTACCACCTGCGCCGCAAGAACCTGGAATTCGCCATCCTCGACGCACAGAGCACGCCCGGCGGAGCCTGGCAGCACACCTGGGACTCCCTGCACCTGTTCTCCCCGGCCACGTTCTCCTCACTGCCCGGCCGCATCATGCCCGCCCAACCCGGTCGGGAATACCCGGACGCCGGGCACGTGGTGGAATACCTGACCGACTACGAACAGCGCTACAGCCTGCCCGTCCACCGCCCGGTCCGCGTCCGGTCGGTACACCGAGACGGCGAACGCCTGCGGGTGGAGACGGACACCGGCAGATGGTCGGCACGGGTGGTCGTCTCCTCGACCGGCACCTGGTGGCGCCCCTTCCTGCCCGCCGTCGCCGGCCAGGAAGTATTCACCGGCCGCCAGATCCACACCACCGGCTACCGGCGCCCGTCCGACTTCGCCGGACAGCGAGTGGTCGTGGTCGGCGGCGGGAACTCCGGCGCACAGATCGCCGCCGACCTCGCCACCCACGACGGCATCGACCTGACCTGGGTCACCCAGCGCCCGCCCCGCTTCCTCGCCGACGACATCGACGGCCGCGCCCTGTTCGACGCCGCCACCGCCCGCCGCCGCGCCCTGGACGAAGGCCGCACCGACACCGGCGGCGTCGCCTCGCTCGGGGATATCGTCGCCGTCCCCCCGGTCCGCGAGGCGCGGGACTCCGGGCTGCTGAAGGCTCAGCCGATGTTCGAACGGCTCCTCGCCGACGGCATCCGATGGAACGACGGAACGTCCACCCGCGCAGACGCGGTGATCTGGTGCACCGGCTTCCGTCCCGCCCTCTCCCACCTCACCCCGCTGGGCCTGCGTGGGGTCCGCGGCCACATCGCCACCGACGGCACCCGCGCACTCGATGAACCACGCCTGCACCTGCTCGGCTACGGCGACTGGACCGGACCCGCCTCCGCCACCCTCATCGGCGTGGGCCGCCCCGCCCGTGAGGCAGCCCGACAGATCACCGAGCTGCTGACCTGAGCGCCTGCGGCAGGCATGGAGGCGTGCGGTCGAGGTCGTAGCCGTGAATGTCATTGCCGTGAATGCTGGGGCGTCGTCCAAGCCCTCCGGGCGTTCGGTGGAGACGACAGGCGCTCGCGACGGCCTTCCACCACTTCTGGTCCCGGTTCACCCGGCCGCCGCGGTTCGCAATCGCCTCAGGACGTGCTGGGCATCCCGGCCGATGCCTCGCAGGGTTTTGGAAGAGAAGCTGCGCTGGAACTCCATCCCGACGAACCCCAGCCCCGGCACCACGGTGGACGTACCGCTGCGATGCAGCAGTTCACCGGAGGCATCGAGCTGACAGTCGGTGAGATCGCGGAGCGATGCGCACTGAAGCCGTCGACCGCCTCGGAGCATCTGAGCCTGCTGCGCCGCGGCGGCCTGGTGGTCTCCCGCAAGGAGGGTAAGCAGGTCTTCTACCGGGCCGACGGCGCCACCATGGCGAAGCGTATCTCCGCACTCCAGGCGTACCTGGCGCACTGCTGCCCGCCCGACTGCACCGGCTGACCGGTCGGCGCGGGCCGTTGGTCAGGAGCGCAGGTCGAGCATGGCGGACATAGTCGCCACGACGGACGGGGCGACCTGGTAATAGACCCAGGTCCCGCGCCGCTCGGAGGTCAGCAGGCCGGCCTCGCGCAACTTCTTCAGGTGGTGGGAGACGGTCGGCTGCGAGACGCCGACATCGGAGATGTCGCACACGCACGCCTCGCCGCCCGGATGCGAGGCGACCTTGGAAAACAGGCGCAACCGCACCGGGTCCGACAGCGCCTTGAACATCAGGGCCATTTTCTCCGCGTCATCCTGCGACAGTTCCCCGGCGGTGATCGGCGGACAGCACGGCACCACGCTACCCACGTCCAGGACCGGCAGCTCCACAACCTCTGGCTTCGACATATGTCTATGTTGACATCGATCGATACCAAGTGGCAAGCTCCAGACATCGACGCTAATCGAAACAGCGGCCAAGCTGGTCGCCCACCTCGGAGGACATCACCCTCATGACCACCACTGCAGACCTGCCCGTCGTTGTGATCGGGGGAGGGCCGGTCGGCCTGGCCGCCGCCGCCCACCTGGTCGAGCGCGGCATCGAGCCTCTGGTTCTGGAAGCCGGCGGCGCCGCCGGCGCGACGGTGCGCGAGTGGTCGCATGTGCGGCTGTTCTCCACCTGGGGCGAGATCGTCGACCCGGCAGCCGAGAAGCTTCTGGCACCGACCGGCTGGACCAAGCCGGACGAGGCCGTCTACCCGTCCGGCGGCGACTGGGCCGAGCTCTACCTCCAGCCCCTCGCCGACGTCCTCGGCGACCGTGTCCGCACCAGCGCCCGGGTGACCGGTGTCTCCCGGGTCGGCCGCGACCGCATCGTCGACGCAGACCGCGAGACCCAGCCCTTCGTCGTCCACGTGACCTACGCCGACGGCCGCGAGGAGCGACTCTTCGCCCGCGCCGTGATCGACGCCTCCGGCACCTGGACCACCCCCAGCCCGGCCGGTGCCAGCGGCCTGCCGGCCCTCGGCGAGCGTGCGGCGGCCGATCGCGTTACCTACCGTGTCCCCGACCTCAAGGACCCGGCCGTCCGCGCCCGCTACGCGGGCAAGCGCACCGCCGTCATCGGCACCGGCGCCTCCGCGTTCACCGCGCTCGCCTACCTCGCCGACCTCGCCAAGTCCGACGACGGCACCGACACGCACGCGGTGTGGATCCTGCGCCGCGGCATCTCCGGATCCACCTTCGGTGGCGGCACGTCCGACCAGCTGCCCGCCCGTGGTGCTCTCGGTCTCGCGGCCAAGGCCGCCGTCGATGACGGTTACGCGGACGCGGTCACCGGCTTCCGTACGGAGGCGATCGAGCGCGACGGCGACGGCCGCCTGGTCCTGGTCGCCGAGGACGGACGCCGTCTGGACCCGGTCGACGAGGTCATCGTGCTGACCGGCTTCCGCCCCGACCTGTCCTTCCTCTCCGAGATCCGCCTCGGCCTCGACGAGCGCCTCCAGGCCCCTATCGCGCTGGCCTCGCTGATCGACCCCAACCAGCACTCCTGCGGCACCGTCTACCCGCACGGCCACCGCGAGCTCGCCCACCCCGAACAGGGCATCTACCTGGTCGGCATGAAGTCCTACGGCCGCGCCCCGACCTTCCTCGCGAGGACCGGCTATGAGCAGGTCCGCTCCGTCGTCGCCGCCATCGCCGGTGACCTGGAATCCGCCGACCGCGTCGAACTCATCCTTCCCGAAACCGGAGTGTGCGGCGGCGCCGGCCTCTTCGACGCCCCCGAGGCCGACCAGACGTCCAGCGGCTGCTGCTCCGTTCCAGCACCCGCTGTCGTAGAGCTCGGCGCCGTCGGTGCCTCGGTGCCCGTCGCAGTCGATGAAGAAGCGTCGTCGACCGGCGGCTGCTGCGGAGCCTGAACCCCCAGCGCCCCGGCCCTGACGGCCGGGGCGCTTTCACCCTGCGTCAGGAGGATCGTCATGTCCCGAGTGCAGCTCGCCCTGCGCGTCCCCGACCTTCCCGCCTCGATCGACTTCTACAGCAAGCTCTTCGGCACCGAGCCGGCCAAACTGCGAGACGGCTACGCCAACTTCGCCATCGCCGACCCCCCGCTGAAACTCGTCCTCATCCAGGGCGCGCCGGACGCGGACACACGCATGGACCACCTCGGCGTCGAAGTCGACACCACGGAAGCCGTCCGTGCCGCCACCGCCTGCCTCGCGGACCAGGGCCTGGCGACCGACGTCGAGAACAACACCACCTGCTGCTACGCCCTCCAGGACAAGGTCTGGGTCCACGGCCCCGGCCAGGAACCGTGGGAGGTGTATGTCGTCAAGGCCGACGCCGACACGATGGCCAAGCAGGAGGACAGCACCTGCTGCTCGACCCCTCCCGCCGCCGAAACAGGCCCCGCCATGCCGGGCGAGACCGGTGGCTGCTGCCCGTGACCCAGCTCGCCCGCAGGGCCGCGACCGGAACAAAGGGCCGGTCGCGGCCCGGCGCAGCACTCCCGGCCCTGTGCATCACCCAGATCACCAGCTGGGGAATCGTCTACTACGCCTTCCCGGTGCTGAACCCGCAGATCACCGCCGCGACCGGATGGCCGACGAGCCTGACGACCGCGGCCTTCTCCCTCGGCCTCGTCATCTCCGCACTCGCCGGTATCCGCGTCGGCCGGATCCTCGACCACCGTGGACCCCGCAGCGTCATGACGACCGGCTCCGTCCTCGGCACCGCCAGCCTGCTGACCGTCGCCCTGGCACCCAGCCTGCCCGTCTTCTTCCTGGGATGGGCCACAGCCGGACTCGCCATGGCCTCGACGTTCTACCAGCCCGCTTTCGCCGCACTCACCCGCTGGCAGGCCCCCGACCACGTTCGGCCCTTGACGATCGTCACCCTCGCCGGTGGCCTCGCCTCCACCGTTTTCGCCCCGCTGACCGCACTCCTCGCCGACCATCTGTCCTGGCGAGGCGCCTACCTCGCACTGGCCGCGGTACTCGCCGTCATCACGATCCCCGCCCACGCCCTGGCACTGCGGGCACCCTGGCCGCAGGCCGTAGACCAGAGACGTGCCGACGCAGGCGCCGGCGCAGTCGCGGGAAGCCGGCCGTTCTGGACGCTCGCCGCCGCCTTCGCCCTCTCCGCATTCGCCATGTACGCCGTCGTCATCGCCCTCGTACCCCTGCTCCTGGAACGCGGCTACACCACAGCGCAGGCAGCTTGGGCCCTCGGTCTCGGCGGCGCGGGACAGACTCTCGGCCGCACCCTGTACGCCGGGCTCGCCCGCCGCACCAGTGTGGCAGCCCGCACGACCGCACTGATCGCGCTCGGCGGCCTCACCACCACCGCCTTCGCCCTCGTACCCGGCCCCTATGCCCTGATCGTCACCGTCGCCATCGGAGCCGGCATGATCCGCGGCAACCTCACCCTCCTTCAGGCCACCGCCATCACCGACCGCTGGGGCACCACCCACTACGGACGCCTCTCGGGAATCCTCGCCGCCCCAGCGACCATCGCCTCCGCCATCGCCCCGTTCGCCGGCGCCGTCCTCGCCCTGCCTCTCGGCGGCTACACCCACCTCTTCCTCCTTCTCGCTGCCACCTCCCTGCTCGCCGCACTCACCGCACCCTGGACAAACCCCCGCAGCACCAGCCACCACGCGACCCGCCCCAACTGAGGTCCACCCCACACTGAAACCGCTTGCGACACAGCTTCTTGACAGGTGGCGACGTGGGCTGGGCGCCTCGTCCGCAACCCCTCAGATCGCCGAAAACCCAGTACGACAGGTACTTCGAACTGGTCGACCAGCAGCACCGACAGGGCCCTGCACCGCCACGAGTCAGCCGGTCCTCCGTGACAGCCACGCGAAGGGCATGGCTGCCACCCCGCCCGACAGCTGTCCGCCCCCTGGGTGTCAGCCCGGCGGATTTGGGGACCAGTTGGGGACCACACGGTGTGCGCGATGGTGAACGGCATGACCTTCCACGCACAACTCACGCCCAGATTAAGTCGATTATGTCCTGAAAATTCCCTTGACCCTCACTCCTGGGGTCAAGGGGTCGCAGGTTCAAATCCTGTCGTCCCGACTTGTGAAGTCGCAGGTCGAGGGCTGGTTTCGATGGTGATCGAAACCAGCCCTCGACTGTTTTTCGGCGACCGGGGACCGACGACCGGCGAGGACGGTCCGCGTCCTCGCCGGTCGCCTCTCCGGTCAGTCGTCGCTGGGGGTGGCGGGGAGTTTGGACTGGATGAGGTCCATGACGCCGGAGTCGGTGAGGGTGGTGACGTCGCCGAGTTGGCGGTTTT